>JBKPIZ010000197.1:0-4728 GCA_046730495.1 Pseudomonadota bacterium | reverse complement strand
ATCACGTACTGGCCATCGTCGCGGTCGTAGGCGTCGCCGTTCCAGCCGCCATTCCAGCCTTCACGGCCCCACTCGCCGCGGCCCCAGCCTGTAAATTGCGCGCCATCCACCGTGCTGCTTTCGCGGTACTCAAACATGCGCGGACGACCGTCAGGGCCGCGCGTGTAAATGCGCAGCATCTTGATCTGGCCGGGATCCGGATCGAAGCCGAAGGTGCTATTGCCCATGCGGAAGATACGGTCCTCGCGCGCGAGTTCACGCAGCCGGTCCGTTACATCGACGTGATTCCGCTCCGTCCCATATTCGGCGTGAAGAATCTGGTATTGCCCCGAGTCGCCACCGCCGCCGTTCCAGTTGCCCGCGTTGGCGCAATAAAACTGCGCGCCATCGATGGTGCTGCTCTCGGGAAACTCCAACATTTGTTCGCCCCCGTTGGCACCGCGGGCAAAGATGCGCAGGGACTTTCTCATTTCCGGCGCCGGGTCGGTACCGAAGGTGCTGTTACCCATGCGGAATCGCGTCTGACTGCACACGACTTCCCGCAGGCGCTGCGTGACGTCAATCCGACGATTGCCGGCACCGTAATCGGCGCGCTGGATGTTGTACTGCTGGGCTGAGGCGAGCATCGAGGTGAGAGCAAACAGCACCACGGCGATCGAGAAGTTCAGGCTTTTCCAAAAACGCATACGAATCTCCTGAGTGGGAGGCCGTTTATCAAAGCTCGGCCGAGCGCATACCTAGGGCGCTCAACAGGGTGAGTTGAAAAAAGAAACCCGAGCTTGCCGGCAGCAGGCCGATGATTCACACACCGATGTCGCAGGCAAAGACCTTCCCTGGGCGTGATCATACTCCCGAGTGAGGCTTTGCCATAGGCGCGAACGAAACAACGGGGCACCCGATAGTGTTGAGACCTTCGTGGGCTTCGGGAGGAAGTCTATGGCTTGCTCGTATTCGGAATTAAATTATCGGTATGCAGAAAAAGAGCCTTCGAGATCGGAAGAGCCTCTCAGACGGACATTGGCATGCTCATCTCTGACACGGCTAGTAGCTCGCCAAAAAGCCCACTCGTCGCATTCCCTAACACATAAAGCTGGTCTTGGGCACGAGTCAGTCCCACATACACGAGGTTCCGCTCGCTTTCGGCATCGCGGTCGCGCCTCGGGAGCATTTCCAAGCCGACCACAAATACCACGCGGAACTCCGTACCCTTCGCCGATTCGATCGTCGAAAGCTTGACTGATTGAGCAGTGATGTCAAATCCCATTTTGCTTTCCCGACTCTCGGTCACATGGTAGAGCTTGTCGTTACCGAATCGCGCTGTAAAAGCCGCCGCAAAACTGCCTGGAAAATCTTCAGGCAGAGGGCTGCCGTACAGGACCCCAAAATCACACCAGGAACATTCGCCTGCGGAAATAAACTGATCAATTTGATCCAGGATGAATGCGATCTGCTGTGAAACACGTTTGCCTTGGATCAGAAGGGGTGGCTCTCCGTGACGATTTGTATCGATTGGAAATAGCAGCGCATCGAGGGTTTCTTCCTCTTCGGGAGGAGGGACCACATTGGCCATCCTTGCGAACTTGCGAGCAAGCTCAAGAATTTCGACCGTATTACGATAGCTGGTCTTTAGATGGATAGGCCTCTTACCTTGAACCTTAATTCCTGCGCTCTTATAAGTAACCTTACGGCCAAAAATATTCTGCTGGGGATCTAAACACAATAGAAAACTATCGGTTTGCGGATTGAGTAATTCAATCAGCGATTGCAACCACTCGACTGCGAACAAATCCTGGCCTTCGTCGACCAGGATAGCTTCGTATCGCTGTCTGACACGACCATCGGCAATTGCGCCGCGAAGGATTCTACCGACCCGCGCGTCCCATTGCTCGGAGATTTCAGTTGACTCTTTTTTGAGGCTCACATTTGTGAGGCACTTGACGAGTCCGTGGTAGTGAATAACTTCTATCCCGTCGGCAGATTGCGCTTGATCAGAGATATTCAACAACTGCTGCAAATACCGCACCATTGGAATGCCATAACAAACAATCAGTATTCTCCAATCGGGATGCAGTCTTTTTAGAAATTTGGCCCGACATGCGATCACAACACTCTTGCCGCTCCCTGCTACACCCTTGAGAACGCGGTGACCCTCTGCGATGCTCTTCGCGGTTCGCTCTTGCTCAAGATCTAAGGTCTGAATTAATTTGGCATCCTCTCCCGAACGCAGCGGCCGAATGTTATTCACCCGCACCTCTGGAAAAATAATATGGCGCAGAACTTTTAACTCGTCGTGGGTGAGCGGCTCAAAATTGAAACGGACAGCAAACGTCTGCTTGAGCTTCGTGATAAATGTGCGGCGATCATCGCGTTGCTGGACATCAATGATCAAATCGTCGCTAAATAAACAGAACGCTTCCGTTTCAACCTTTGTTATCCCACACTCGCTGGCTTGACGCCTTGTGACATTCGTAAAAACGGCGCAGTAACCGATGGGAAACTTAAGGTTGCCGACATGAACGCCGTCAGGTTGGCAAAACCGGAGGTCTTTCGCGAGGAGTCCCTTGCAACCTTTAAAGTAGCTCCGGGCCTACCGGGCTGTCACGCGTCTCTAGCTTTCCATCACGCAAGACTTTCCACGTAAGCGGCGTCATCTCGATGATCTGAGCCGTAACCCAGTCCTTGACTTCCATGACAAGCAAACCAAACTCCTGCGACCATATCAGGAAATCCGTTCGCCTTTTTTGCCCGTTCACATCAACGGGCTTTGGCTCGAACCAGACTAAATAGTCGTCGTCGGGCTGGAGGGCATCTCGCAATAGCCGGAAGACGCGCTTTTCTCCGGGTGTCGCGTCCTGGGTTGAACTGATGCTCTCAGGTATCATCTCGGCCACGAGTGGTCCACCTCAATGCGCGCAAGCATTACTAGCTGTGGGAACCCGTGATTCTGGTTTAAATACGCGCCTGCCGTCAAGCGAAACAGAGACAACGGGTACGGTCCAAGGCTTTACGGACCTATAGGTCGGCGGGAAAAGCGTGCTTTACGAACGAGAGCTCAAAAATGGCCTGCTCGGGGCCTACCCACTCGGCAGGCGTTCTAATGTCTACAATTCATCTGTTTAGTCGCTGGGGCTGTGGCGTTCTCCCTTGCGTCTTGAATACCACGTCTCGGGGTACCAACTCTCACGTTACCGGTTAGGAATTTCGACCTTTACGCACACGCGAGCAGCCCTGCGGGTTACTGGCAGCTACCTTGTTAGCTGCATCCGCTAGTCGAGCCGCATGACATGCACCTATAGCACGAACCGTTGCGCGTCATGATGGCTCCGCAGTAGTGGCAGCTGGGCGCATCGCCCAGATCTACGATGGCGGAGAGCGCGTCCGAGGGGTGTCCGGAACCGGGCCGCGGTTCGGTATTACGCGCCCCGGGTTCCCCCGAGCCATGCAGATCGCCCACGCCCTCGGAGGACGGCGCCGGATGCGGCGTTCCGCCCGCCTTCAGTCGAAGGTTCTCGAACAGCATCTGCTGCTGGCCGGTCAGGAAACGCAACTGCAGCCAGCGGAAGATGTAATCCATGATCGACTTCGCAAAGCCGATCTCGGGATTATTGGTCCAGCCGCTCGGCTCGAAGCGCGTATGCGAGAACTTCTCGCAGAACAGCTTCAGGGGAACGCCGTGCTGCAATGCGATCGAGACCGCCAAAGCGAAGCTGTCCATCAGTCCGCTGACCGTGGAACCTTCTTTGGCCATCGTGATAAATAACTCGCCCGGTTCGCCATCGGGATAGAGGCCTACCGTGATATAGCCCTCATGCCCACCCACGTTGAACTTGTGCGTGATCGAGGCGCGCTCCTCCTGGAGTTTGTGCCGCACGGCGCGGGGCGGCGCATTCAGGTTCTCTTCCTCCTGAGGAGTAACGCGGCCGGCATCTTCTTTCTTGGAGAGTGCCGTCGCTGTCCCTGCTGCCGACAGCGGTTGCGACTGCTTACAGCCATCACGATAGACCGCAACCGCCTTCAGGCCGAGCTTCCAGGCCTGGAGGTAGGCTTCCATGATGTCTTCCACCGAGGCGTTGTTAGGAAGATTGACGGTCTTCGATATGGCGCCCGAAATGAACGGCTGTGTGGCCGCCATCATGCGCAGGTGGCCCATGTAAGCAATCGACCGCGTTCCCTTGGCGGGCTTGAAGGAGCAATCGAACACCGCCAGGTGCTCGTCCTTGACCAGGGGTGCGCCTTCAATCGTGCCAGTCGCGTCGATGTAGGAGACGATGGCGTTCGCCTGCTCATGGGTATAGCCCAGCTTGAATAAAGCCGTGGGCACGGTGTTGTTGACGATCTTGATCATCCCGCCGCCCACCAGTTTCTTGTACTTCACCAGCGCGAGATCCGGCTCAATGCCGGTGGTGTCGCAATCCATCATGAAGCCGATGGTGCCGGTGGGAGCGAGCACGGTGACCTGGCTGTTCCGGTAGCCAAACTTTTCGCCATGAGCCAGGGCTTCGTCCCAGCATTGCTTGCTGGACTCGTAGATGGTGGTGGGGACGTTGGCTTTGTTGATGCCATTCACTGAGGCTCTGTGCATGCGGATTACGTCGAGGAAGGGTTCGCGGTTGATGTACCAGCCCGGGCAAGCGGCACCGGGCATCACGTTCGATCCCAGATTTGTTTCCGAGAGATTCTTCCGCGTTGGCTCGGTCGCCGGCGCGAGCGGTTCGCACAGTTCGGCGA
>JBKPIZ010000196.1:0-4242 GCA_046730495.1 Pseudomonadota bacterium | reverse complement strand
TGCGGTCGACGTAGCCGGCCGCGCGGCGATACAGGTTGATCCGGTCAGGCCCATATGAGAGCAGGCCGCCATTCGCGACGAAGGCGCGGTCGTGGAATGTCTGCCTTGGGTCAAAAGCAGACATGGCACTCCGAAAGCACGATGTCCGCTTTACTCCCAAAAGCGGACATTGGCAGGCACGGCTGAGGTGTCTGCTAAGTGCTTCGGGCCGCGGCCGCCACGGCACCGCACGCAACGGGTGATTTCCTCACCAGAGCGAGTGCCGCCGCGCCGACGAGCAGGTAGCAGAGGGCGCTGAGCCAGATGCTGGTGCTGATCGAAAAGGCGATATTGACTGCGACCGCGATGCTTGCTGCGAGCACGCCGGCTGCGCCATTGATCGCCCAGAACCAGGGCGTCGGCCGCGTATCGAGCGCATTAACGAGTGCCATGCCGGTGGGAAAGCCGAATCCCATGAGCAGGCCGAGCGGCGCAACCATCAGGACCGCCACTGCGGCGCGGATCACGATTGGGTTCGCTTCGAAAACGCCGACGAAGAGCGGCAACCAGAATGGCAACGCCCCGAGATAACATGTGAGCGCCCCGCTCCACAGCATGACGCGGCGTGGACTGCTGAGCGGAAGACGGTCGCTGATGAGGCTGCCAACGCCGGTCGAGAGAATGATGGCGAACAAGCCGACCGCGAGTCCGTAAACGGGGTGCCCGAGAAAAAGCGACAGCCGCTGGATTACGCCGATCTCGACGAACATGAATCCGAAACCAATGAGCAAGAAATAGATCGTGCCCGCACCGATCAGCCGGCGCGACACGCGCCTAACTGACGGCAGCGCCGGCAGCGCAATGGTGAGCACCACCAGCACGAACGACAGCGCGATGATGATGAGCAGCACGATGGTCGCTCCGAGGTTGCCTTTGATGACGCCCGAGTCCGCCTGCATCGCGCGCAGCATCGATGCCGGATCGGTGATGCGCAGCTGATTGAAGAAGAATGGGCGGTCGTCAGTCGGAGGCGAAACGTCGAGGTGAAATTTAGCCGATAGCGCTTGCAGCGCTGCAACATCGGGCGCATCCATGATCTGCTGCAGCACCTTCGATGGTTCCGGCGCGTCTGGACTGACCAGGATCGAGAAGCCCATTTGTGCGGTGATGTCGTGCAGTCGCGCTACGTCATCACGTGAGAACGGTGAACGGCTCACGATCAGGGTCGACAAATTGTCAAACGCTGCCAGCACAAGATGCCGCCGCGGGTCCGGCACGCCGATATCGAGGAGAGTGGCCTTGGCGAGGCTCAACAACCGCCCGGTCTCGTCCACATCTTTCGGCGAGTACCAGCGCGAAACTGTAAACACACCGTTCGGCGTCAGGCTACCGAGGAATTTGCGCCAGCCTTCCACGGTGTAAAGTCCGTTCTCCGATAGCGAAAACGCCCCCGCGCCGGTCGCCGCCCAGGTGTCGACCATGCTCATTTGCAGGAGATCGAAACCGCGATTGCGTCCGGCGCTGGCGAACCAGCTGCGCGCTTCGTCGACTTCGAATTTTACCCCGGGCAGGTCCGCCAGATGATTGAAGTCGCGGAACCGGCGTGTGAGCAGATCGACGAAGATCGAATTGAGCTCGACGCCGGTCACGTCGTGAAAACCGAACACATAGGCGGCTAGCAGGTCCCGTCCGCCGCCAACACCGATCACCGCGGAGCGTCCACGGTTGCGGATGTAGTAAGCGAGATTGGTGATGTCGTTCTTTAAGAAAGCGACGTCGTCGATTTGCCCGCCGAAGCGGTACATAGCAGTGCCGGCATCGCCGTCGATGTTCATATAACGCTGGTCGATCTTCTCGTATTGCACTTTTGACGATCCGCCCCACATCATCGGATAATCTCGCGAAGTCTTTTCCGCCACGATGCGGGAATAGGAATTCCACCCGACATAGTCGAAATTGCCGACGTCCTCGATCTGGCCCTTGGCCACTGTGAGGCGCAGACCGTTCGGTTGGAGTGCCGCGTTGCCGAGCGCAACGAGCGCGAACAGGACGGTGAGCAGTCCGGGACGTTGCAGGACGCCGAGCCAGAGCGGCAATGTGTTTTTGGCATAGTCACGGCTGCAAAACGCGAAGGTGCATGCGGCTACAGCGCCGATCGCGCCGACCATCAGCATGGCGGACACACCGTCGAGCGTGCTCATCAGTACGAGCGCCCCGAGGCAGCCGAATGCAGCGCCAGCAAGATCGGCGCCATAGACGAGTCCTACCGGCCAGGGACTACGCGTCAGCGCTAGGGAAATCGCCATCCCCGCAAACACATAGGGCGGAATCAGCGCGGCAATCACCTTGCCCCACAACAGCACTGCCAGCAAAAAGCCCCTCGCCGGATCGATCACCACGGTCGAGATCAGCATCATCATCGACAATACGACAACGGCCGCAAACGCCGCCGTGATCCAGACGAGATTGGCGAACAGCCGTTCGGGCGCAAAAAACATTGGATTGAAATAGACGATCAGCGAGCCGGCAGTCATGCCGAACATCGCCATGCTGATCGCGAAAAACGCCAGATGATAAAAGGTGATAACCGACAAAATGCGCGTCTCCACGATCTGCAGCATCAGAACGCACATGCAGACCAGGAAGAGACCCGCGAGGAATTGCACCTTCTCGCGTATCCGCTGAGGCATTGGCGGTGAGTGAAGGCTCGTGCGCTGCCGCGATCAAGCACCAGGTATGGGCAGGACTGGCATTACCTCCACGGATTCGCCCGGGAAGATTGTGAAGTGCGGGTGGTTTTCGAAAAGCTTCGCGGCAGCCTCGTTTGATTCCGCTCGAACGACCGTGAAGGCTCCCATCTCGTTGCTTATGTCTTCGATTCCGCGTTGCGTGATCTTCTTGGTCTTACCGAGCGGTCCACCCATAGCGACGATCGCGCCATGGTGCTTTTCGACCCATGCCTTCCACGCGGCCATTCCTTCCCCCTCCTTGGCCCGCCGTTCCGCTTCTGGAAGGGAGTTCCATGCCATCATTTTTGGGCCGGTTTTGCTGCCAAGGAAAACAGCGAGATATGTGTCATTGGTGCTCATGCGGTTTCCTTTCCGTTGGGTTTTGCAGGCTGGAATAAAAGCTCGACGTAAACTTCCAAAATGATCAATGAGTACGTCGGCATCATGTCCGCTTTACCCCCGAAAGCGGATCAGTCGGCGCGGTTACGGACGCCATATGCTTGCCAGCCAGGGCTGCCTTTCAGGTGGCAACCCGGCCGGACGGTAATAGTGTGTCAGCTCTGTGAAGCCCGCCGATGATACAAATCGGCGCCAAGTCTCTAAATCATGATACGCGCCATAGCGTCCATCGCTCCAGCCTTCCTGATTATGACCGCGCGGGTTTGAGCTGAACAACACGCCACCCGGCTTTAGACATGCACGCAGTTCTCGCAACACGCGCGGCAATTCCTGGCTGGGGACATGAAAGAGCGAGGCGTTGGCGAATACGCCGTCGAAATAGCTGTCGGGTAAATCGAGCTTGAGAAAATCCTGTTGCCATACTTCGCAGCGGCTATAGGCGCGCGCCATGGCCGCGAGGTGCGCGGCGCCTTCCAAACCCGTTGCGAGGTGGCCGAGTTCGGCAAAGGCCTTAAGGTCGCGTCCTGGCCCACAGCCAAAATCGAGTATCGTAAAAGGCCGTTCACCCTGGATGTATTGCAACATCGCTGCGATGTTCTGGCTGACGTCGTGATTGCGGGTGCCTTCCCAGAAATCTTCGGCATGCCGGTTGTAATAGTCCAGCGTTAGGTCAGTGATTTTTTCCAAGCCTTGCGGATTTAGTTTCATACTCGATAGGCCGTGCGGTTCTCCTTTGCGCGGCGGCGCTCACCATGCGCGCCGGCTTCGGTATGAAGCGGCGCAGGAGGAAGTGTACCAGCACGTACGGCAACAGGATCATCAATGCGGCCACCCAGATGCCCGGCGGCATCCAGTGCTGCGCCTCGGTGTCGCTGAACAGTAGAGGGCGAAGAACGGCGTCGGTGCAATTGGAAAAAGCGGAAGACGAAACCTGTTAGCTGGCGGGGCGCGTTTAAATTCATTTATTTTTGGCAGTCTTGTGGGACGCTTTCTTTGTGTTGGCATTCTTCTTTGGCGCAGGGCGTTTCTTAGCAGCCACTCTTTTCGCGACTTTTTTCTTCGCGCGGGAACTGGATTTTCTTGCTTCTCTCGCCCTGTCTCTTATACACATCTGACGCTGCCGACGACCTAAGGA
>JBKPIZ010000195.1:0-1494 GCA_046730495.1 Pseudomonadota bacterium | reverse complement strand
GTTGTGAGCGCTCGGCGAGCTCCGCTTCGGACGAATGTCCGCTTTTGGGGGTAAAGCGGACATCAATAGCCGGTAATCCGATGTCTGCTTTTGACCCAAAGCAGACACCGGGTGCCGCGCAACTTCAGCCTGAAAACGCCTCTGCGCCGAACACGCGAGTGCGCCGGCGACGCGATAGCAGCCGTAGCAGGATCATGAGATTGAAGAGATTCCAAACAACCGCGTTGATAAAGGTCACCCGATACGAACCTGTAAGGTCAAAGATAGCACCGGACATCCAACCGCCGAGTGCCATGCCAACTAATGTGGCTCCAATTACAATACCGACACGCGCTCCTGCTTCGTGAGGCGAGAAATATTCCCGCACTATCACGGCGTACATTGGAATGATACCGCCATGAAAGAGGCCAAATATCCCCGACATGACATAAAGCATTCCAAGATCGTCAAACAAAATATAGGGGAACGTCGCGAGGGCTTGTAATGTTGCGAGGATAGCCAGTGTCGTGAGCCCGCCCAACCGGTCAGCAACGGAGCCGGCTATAAGGCGGCTGACAACGCCGAGACCCATCATGAGGGATAGCATCTCAGCGCCCCGCGCAGGTCCGTATCCAAGATCCCCACAATAAGCGACGATTTGGACCTGCGGCGTGGACATTGTTACGCAGCAGCAAACGCCAGCAATCATTAATGTGGTCTGCAACGCGTTGGGTGAAAGACCGAACGCTTGCTGTGCTCCATCGGATACAACACCAACTGCATCAACGTGGATTGTGGGAGCACGAGGCCTGAGGCACAGAAATATCAGCGGCATCATCGTTACTATCGACAGCACGCCTATGAGGGCATGAGTCTGCGGCCAGCCGACGCTCGTAAGGGCATACTCGATAGCGGGTGGCCAGATCGTTCCTGCGAGGTAGCTGCCGCACGAAACTATGGCGACGGCCATGCCTCGCTGACGAGTAAACCAGTGTGAAATATCGGCGATCAGCGGCGCAAAGGCTGCGGAACTGCCTACGCCGATAACTCCATACGCAACAGCGTACTGCCACGCTGCAACTGAAAAGCTTGAACTGACGTATCCGAGTCCAAGCATTACCGTGCCAATCGTCACCGGTATGACGATCCCGAGCCGGTCCGCAAGCCGCCCCATCAGCGCTCCGCCGAATGCATAGCCGGTGAATGCGAATGTAAAGGGAAGCGACGCTGTGGAGCGGTCAATGCCAAAATCAGCTTGAACTGCAGGCAACGCAACTACCGCAGACCACATCCCGATGCCAGCGATCGTGCTAAGAAGGAGCGATATGGTCAGCCTAAGCCAAGCGTATGGCGATCCGATTATCGCGGTGCCGCAGTCTGAATTCATGATCGTTGTCTACGCTCCAACGAGGAGTTTAACTGGGTCTCGTCAAAATTTTCAAAGAATACTGCTGGCCTCACGCAGTGTTGGATGCTGTCTCTTATACACATCTGACGCTGCCGACGACCTAAGGA
>JBKPIZ010000194.1:0-14601 GCA_046730495.1 Pseudomonadota bacterium | reverse complement strand
GTCTTGCCGCGTCTCACCGTTGACCGTGAGCGACAGCGGTAGCGCGTCGGGATCGGCAATCTCGTCGGTGGTGACCATCCACGGGCCGAGCACGGCGTAGCCGTCGATGGACTTGCGAAAACTGCGGTCTTCGCGGCCGCGCACCGTCATGTCGAGGCCGAGGCAATAGCCGGCAACATAATCGAGCGCGCGGGCGCGCGGAATGTCGCTGCCGGTTTTGCCGATCACCATCACGATCTCGGCCTCATGATCGTTGCGGCGCTCGGGGAAGCGGATGGCAATCCCTTCGGCCGGACCGATCAGCGCCGAATTTGCTTTGGGAAACATGCCGGCTTCGCCGATCTTGACCGATTGCGTCGTGACCACTTGCGAGCCGGGCTGCGCCGCGGCCGCCGTCGTTTCGTTGATGTGGGCCTGATAATTGGTCGGCGCGCAGGACAACTTCGTCGGCCGTGCCACCGGCGCCAGAAGCTTCACCTGTGCCAAAGCTTTTCCCGGCGTCTTGTCGGCGACCCGCTCGAGCCGTTCACGCCACTGCGGCAGCGTCGCGATCACGGCATCGCCTTGCATGGCATAGGGCGCGGCGTTTCGGATTTCGGTTTGCGCCGCTGTGACATCGTGCACGAGTTCGCCTCGCACGATCCCAAGCCTGTCATCATCGTAACGGCAAAGCTTCATAGGCAACCCTAGGACGTTCCCTCAACACTCCTCACGCGACTGTCGCGCCATTGTTGCGCGCTACTGTCTCGCCGCATTGTCTCGCGCTTGCAAATTGCTGGCAAGCGCATCGGCGAGATCGGAAAACTCACTTCGCCTGGCGCCGCGATAATCCAAAAGTCACGGTCGGGACGCAAACCAAGCTCACCACGGCTGATAGCAAGAAAATTCCGCGCGGCTGTCCGTGATCCATCAGCATGCCGTAGACGATCGGTGCAATGCTGGCGCCAATATTGAAGCCGGTCGAGACGAAACCGAATACCGTGCCGAAAGCGCCGGGCGGGGTGACCGCGCGCACCAGCATGTCGCGCGACGGATAGGTTAGGCCGACGGAAAAGCCGCTTAGCCCGGTCAAGCCGACAAGGGCAGCAGAAGGAAGATCAAACAGGCCGATCAGCGCCGTCACCGCGCCGGCAACTGTGAGGCCCGAGGCGGCGATCAGGGCATGCCGGCGGATGCGGCCCGCGAGCGCGCCGCCGGCCAGCACGCCGATAGCGTTCATGGTGAGCAGGCTCGTGAGCGCGATATTGGCGATGGCAGTGGGCGTACCGTGCAGCGCCCCGAGCGCGACCACGAGATAGGTGTTGAGCCCATTACCCATCAGCGAGGTCAGAACGAAAAATGCGAGGTTGAGCAGGATCGCGGGCGAGAGCAGAAATTGCCAGCCCACTGCCGCGGACGAAGTGGCTTTGCCGCTTCGGCCGGCGCGGCGCTGCTCGGTAACGGGCTCCGGTTGTGCGAGCAGTACCGCAAGAACGATAAGCCCAAACATCGCGGCGCCGATATAGGCGCCGCGCCAGCCAAAGTAACTCTGCATTGCCAACAGCGTCACCGGTGCGATGGCGGAGCCGAGCATGCCGGCGAAGGTGTGGAAAGCGAAAATCTGACCCAATCGCTCGGGCGGGGAGTGATGCGACAGCAGCGAATAGTCCGAGGGGTGATAAACGGTGTTGCCGAGGCCGGCGACGCCGTACATGGCGATGAAGACCCAATATGAATTGAACAAGCCGGCGATCGCAAAGGCCGCGCTGCTCAGCGCCAGGCCGACGACTAGAACAAGGCGCGCGCCGATTCGGTCGACCAAAAAACCGACCGGCGTCTGCAACACGCCGGACACTACGTTGAATACTGTGAGCGCCAGCGCAAGCTCGGTGTAGCTGACATTGAAATCGTCGCGGATGAACGCCAAGAGCGGCGCCAGCATCAGCAGATAATAATGACTCATCATATGCGCGGCGCAGACGGCAGCAATCAGCCGCGACTCGGCCGACGGCATCGCGCGGACTGAAGTGAGTTGCGTCATTGCGGACGGGACGATTTTGCCGTCTGCAGCGCTCGCCAGATCCGGAACGGAGTCAATGGCATGTCGATGTGGCCTACGCCCTCGTCGGCCAGCGCGTCGAGCACCGCATTCATCGCGCAGGGCAGACCGCCGGCGCAACCGGCTTCGCCGACACCTTTGACGCCCAGCGGATTGGTTTTGGTCGGCACGCCATGATCCGCCACCGCGAAGGACGGAACGTCGGCGGCGCGCGGCATCGCATAATCCATGAACGAACCGGTCAATAACTGACCTTCCTCGTCATAGACCGCTTGCTCCATATAGGCCTGGCCGATGCCCTGCACGACGCCGCCATGCAGCTGGCCCTCGACGATCATCGGATTGACCAGGGTGCCGAAATCATTGACGCAGGAATATTTGACGAGCTCGACAAAGCCAGTCTGCGGATCGACCTCGACTTCGGCGACGTGGCAGCCGTTCGGGTAGGTGGACGCGCCCGGTCCATCGCTGATGTGCACCACATCGAGCGATTGCGGAATGTCGGCAGGCGGCTCGAGCCCGCCGTGCAGTTTTTGCGCGAGCTCCATGATCGAGATGGCGCGATCGGTGCCGACAATGACAAAGCGCCCGCGTTCAAAGGCGATATCCGCGGGCCCCGCTTCGAGCACATGCGCCGCGAGTTGCTTGCCGCTTTCGACGACCTTCGCCGCGCCCTGAACGATCGCGGTGCCGCTATGCATCAGCGACTTCGAGCCGCCGGAGCCGCCGCCAACCGGTTGGATTTTGTCGCTATCGCCTTGGACAAGCTTCACTTTCTCGACCGGAACGCCGAGCTGGTCACTGAGCACTTGCGCGAATGGCGTGGCGTGGCCCATGCCGAAATCGAGCGTGCCGGTGGTGAGCGTCACGGTGCCGTCGGCATTAAAAGCGATACCGGCCAGTTCCTTCACTGGCGGCGCCGTCACTTCGAGATAATTGGTCACGCCCAATCCGCGCAGCCTGCCACGCTTGCGACTCTCGCGCTTTCTCCGCGCGAAGCCTTTGCTGTCGGCGAGTTCGAGCGCCTGCTTTGTCAGCGCAATGAAATCGCCGCTGTCGTAATTGGAAGAGGAGGCGACCTGCCGCGGCAATTCCTGCGGCCGAATTTGATTACGCCGTCGCAGTGCGACGCGATCGATTCCCATTTCGGCGGCGGCGGCATCGATGAGCCGCTCCATATAATAATTGCCCTCGGGCCGCCCGGCGCCGCGATAGGCCGTTACCTGCGTCGTGTTGGTGAGCACGCATTTGGTCGAGACTTCCATCAGCGGCGTTCGATACATGCCCTGGGCGTTCTTTACGCAATTGAGCGTGCCGAACAGCGGGCCGAACTGGCTCAGATAAGCGCCCATATTGGCGAAGTTCGTCAGGCGCAGCGCAAGGAAATTGCCTTCGGCATCGAGCGCCAGTTCGCCGACCACTTCGTTGGCGCGGCCGTGGCCGTCCGATACGAAGCTGCCGGAGCGCTCGTCGGTCCATTTCACCGGCCGGCCGAGCGCGCGTGCGGCGTGAAGGAGACAAATATATTCCGGAAACATCCCGGCCTTCATGCCGAACGAGCCGCCGACCTGGCCGGTCATCGCATGCATGTTTTTGGCGTCGACGCCGAGCGCTTCGGCAAGGTGCGAGCGCATGCCGAATACGCCCTGCGAGGGAACATAAAGGGTGAACCGGCCGCCCTCATATGAAGCAACCGCACCCCGCGGCTCGATACAGTTCACTACGAGCCGGCTGTTCATGAGATTAAGCCGCGTTACGTGGGCGGCGCGCGCGAACGCGCCTTTGACTGCCTCGGCGTCGCCGTAGTGATAATCGAGCGCGACATTGCCCGGCACATCGTCGTAAAGCTGCGGCGCGCCGTCGCGCGCGGCTTCCTGTGCGGAAATCACCGCCGGCAAAGTCTCGATGTCGACCACGACGGCCTCGGCCGCGTCTTTGCCCTGTGCCAGCGTCTGCGCAATCACGCAGGCGACAGGATCGCCAACGTAACGCACGCGATCGGTCGGCAGCGCGTCGCGCCGCGGTTTTTTCAGCGGCGAGCCATCGCGATTATTCAGGCCCACGAGACATTTCAGCGGACCATAATCTTTCAGATCGGCGCCGGTATAGACCGCAAGTACGCCGTGCATCTGCGAAGCCGCTTTGGTGTCGATGCCGCGGATGATGCCGTGCGCATTGCGGCTGCGAACCATGGCGCCATAGGCCTGTCCAGGGAGACTGACGTCGTCGGTGTAGCGTCCCTGGCCGCGCACCAGCATCGGATCTTCCAGCCGCGGCACGGATTGTCCGATCGTAAACTTCTCGGTCGCCAGTCGGTCCTCGGCCGCGTGCTCGGCCCGATCGGGGATTCCATGGAGATTCATGACGATCAGATCCGGAAGGTCTTGGATAAGGTCTTGGACCCGTTTGAGATAAAGAACTTAGCCCACCCCAGCAACCGGGCGCCAAACATAGCTCATAAGCGCGCCAAGCACGGTATTGCCCTGTATTCCGCCCCTGTTACATTTCTGTCGATTTAGGTTTTGGAACAATAGACCGTTGCCGTCGAGCCCGTTTGATCGTGGTTCCGGCGCGGTAGGAAGGCATTGGGATGAACGACGAGGCCCCGCGCAGCGGCCTCGGCGCCAATGGGGCCAAGCGCCGGTCTCGCTGGGGTCGAAGAACGCCATATGGCATTCGTCGCGAGCCGCGCGAGCATTGGCGCGCGCCGGTCGCTTCACACGACGCTGCGACTTATGCGGCGCTCGACCTTGGCACCAATAATTGCCGCTTGCTGGTGGCGCGTCCGACCCCCGGCGGCTTTCGCGTCGTGGATGCATTCTCTCGCATTATCCGGCTCGGCGAAGGTGTTGCGGCCTCTGGGCGCATCAGCGAGGCGGCAATCATGCGCGCTGTCGAAGCGCTTTTGGTCTGCCGCCAGAAAATGCACGTCCGCGGCGTAGGCCGGGCCCGGCTGATTGCTACGGCGGCTTGCCGTGCCGCCGAAAATGGCGAGGAGTTTCGCGCGCGCGTTGCGAAAGAAGCCGGCCTCGAACTTGAAATCATCGATTCCGCCACCGAAGCGAGACTGGCGGCAACCGGCTGCACCGAGCTGTTCGATCCGGCGGCGAGCGGCATCATCCTATTCGATATCGGCGGCGGATCGTCGGAATTGGTGCGGCTTAATCGCTCGCCTCCAGGACGAAGCGGTCCCCCGACCCCGGACATTGTCGGCTGGGCCTCGCTACCGGTCGGCGTCGTCACGCTGGCCGAGCGCTATGGCGGCAAAGCGGTCTCCCGCGAAATCTATCAAGCCATGATTGAGGAGGTGGCGATCCTTGTCGATCGCTTTGCCGTCGAACATGGCAGCGATCTCGGCGCTTTCCATATGCTCGGCACTTCCGGCACCGTGACGACAATCGCCGGCGTTTTCCTGCGCCTGCCGCGTTACGATCGCCGGCGCGTCGACGGTTGCTGGCTGACCGACGACGAAATTTCGCGCGTGGTCGGCGAACTCATGGCGATGAGTTTCGAACAACGCGCTGCCAATCCTTGCATCGGCGCCGAGCGGGCCGATCTCGTGCTTGCCGGCTGCGCCATTCTCGACGCCATCCGCCGCGCCTTCCCGTGCCAGCGGCTGCGCGTCGCCGATCGCGGGCTGCGCGAAGGCATGCTGGTCGAGATGATGCGCGCGGACGGCGTCTGGGGCGAAGCCTAAAGCGGTCATCGGCAATGACGCGGCTCAAAGACCAAAAACAGCGGAGCGCGTCGTCGCGGGCCTGGCTTACGCGCCAGATCAGCGATCCTTATGTGGCGCGCGCCAAACGTGAAGGTTTCCGCTCGCGGGCGGCGTACAAGCTCGCCGAAATCGACGACCGCCATAAATTGCTCAAACCCGGCGCTTGTGTGGTCGATCTCGGCGCCGCACCCGGCGGCTGGAGCGAGATCGCCGCACGCCGCGTCGGCACCGGTGGCCACGTCGTGGCGCTCGATATTCTGGACATGAAAGCCATTCGCGGCGTCGAATTTTTGCAACTCGACTTTCTCGATCCATCGGCGCCGGAGCGCCTTGAAACACTGCTCGGTGGAAGCGGCGGAGAGAAGGGACAAGCAAAAGCAGAGGTCGTGTTATCCGATATGGCGGCGAATGCCACCGGACATCGCCAGACCGACCATTTGCGCATCATGGCGCTCGCCGAGGCCGCCGCCGACTTCGCACGTCAAGTGCTTGCGCCAGGCGGTGCGTTTCTGTGCAAGGTCCTGCAAGGCGGCACCGAAGCGACGCTCCTTGCCGAGCTCAAGCGGGATTTCGCAAGCGTCAAGCACGTCAAACCGCCGGCGAGCCGGGCCGATTCGGCGGAGCTTTATCTGTTGGCGAAAGGCTTTCGCGGCTAGCACCGCTACTTGGCGGCTTCGCGCGTCGTCTCCGGCTTTCGCCCCGCCAGCTCCGCGCCGGCGTCGGACGGCAGCCGCATGAAAATGAAAACGGCGCTCGCGGATAACAACCCAACGAACAGGAAGGCCGGTGGAAAATCGTTGATGCCCATGGTCGTGGAACTTTTCAGCCGCAGCGTCAGCTCGACCACCCGCGCGCCGACGGCAACGCCCGTCGATAATGACAGCTGCTGCGCAGCGGCGACCATTGCCGTGGCGCGGCTCATTTTCGCGGGTTCGATCTCGGCATAGGCGAGGGTGTTGATGGCGGTGAATTGCAGTGAGCGGAAAAAGCCGCCCGACAACAGTATCGCAATCATCGCGGCGAACGGCATGCCCTGCACGAAGCTGGCGCAGGCCGCGAGAAAAGCGCTGCTGATCAGCGCGTTGTAAAGGAGCACGTTGCGGTAGCCGAAGCGGTGCAACACGCTTGCGACCGCGGCCTTCATGAACATCGAGCCGAGCGCGGTAGTAAAGGTGATAAGGCCCGATTGAAACGGCGTGAGATGAAAGCCGATCTGGAGGAGTAGCGGCAGCAGAAACGGCAGTGCGCCAATGCCGAGCCGAAATAAAAAGCCGCCGAAAATACTGGCCCGAAATGTCGGCAGGCGGAGCAGACTGAGATCAAGGATCGGCGCCGGCGTGCGCCCGGCGTGGATCAGGTAAGCAACGGCGGAAATCGCGCCGCCGCACAACAGCGACGCCACGATACTTGTCGGCAAAAATTCCAGTCCCGTGGCGGAAAGGCCGAACGCCAATCCGGCAATGGCGCAGCCGGACAGCAAAAAGCCGACATAGTCGAACGGGTCGGGGTGCTCGACGCGAACATTCGGAATAAAGTGTGAAGCGAGCGCGATACCGACGAGCCCGATCGGCACATTGATCAAAAAGATCCAATGCCACGACGCATAAGTCGTGATGAAGCCGCCGAGCGGCGGCCCGCAAATTGGTCCGATCAGCGCCGGTATGGTCACGAGCGACATGGCGTTGACCAGGCGGCGTTTGTCGATGCTCCGCACCATGATCAAGCGCCCGACCGGCGTCATCATGGCGCCGCCCGCACCTTGCACGATGCGGGCCAGCACGAATTCCTGGAGCGTGTGCGAGGCGGCGCAGCCGATCGAGCCCAGCACGAAGACGCCAATCGCGGCGCGGAACACATTGCGGGTGCCGAATCGATCGGCGGTCCAGCCGCTGGCCGGGATGCAGATCGCCAGCGACAGCAGATAAGAGGTGACTGCGAGCTTCAAGGTGAGGGGACTGGTGCCAAGCGCCAGCGCGATGGCCGGGAGCGATGTCGCGATGACCGTCGAGTCCATGTTCTCCATGAACAGTGCGGTCGCCACGATCAGCGGCACGATACGATCGGAAGGGGACGATTCCATTCTGTGCGGCTATCGTTTTATGGTGCGCCGCACCGACAGAGCCTGAACGCCACGATCATACGAGCCGCTTCGCCGCTTCCTCGACCATACTGAGGTCGGAATATTTCTTGACGTCGAGGTCGTCTTTGAGAAATCCGACCTCCTTTTGCTGTTTGAGATTGTTTTGCAGCGCGTCCAGATTTGGTGTGCCATTCGGATCGCGATATTGATCGCGGCTGGTAAAGGCCCAATCCATCCGCGCCGGCGGCGCTTTGTTGAGCCGCGCGACGATGGCGACGGCTTCATCGTGATTCTTTGGATCGGTGTACCAGCGGATCGCGCGCACGGTGTCTTCAAGAAAATCGACCAGCGCGGCGCGATTCTTCTGGATAAAGCTCTCGCGGGCGGTCCACATCGTGAGTTGAGTGACGCCGAAGGCGTCGCGCTGCGTAAACAGTGTATGCGCCATGGCGCGAAGATCCGGATCGAGCGAGAACGGCGGCACCGCGCTGATCAGATCGGCTTTCTTCTCCGCCAGCATCGCGCGCATGGCCGGGAACGGCGCCTCGACGACGGTGTAATCCCTGTTGGCTTCAAGTCCGCTGCGGCGAAGCATCGCGCGCATGGCAATATCCACGGCGCTGCCCATGGCGTTGGTTGCCAGCACCTTGCCCTTGAGATCGGCGACGCTTTTGATCGGGCCGCCACTGCGCACCATGAATTCATTGGAGCCATGGCCCGCTACGCCATCCTGGATTTCGTCGCAGATGACGCGCAACTCATCCATATGCGCATTCTGGAGGGCAAGACCGAATGACGAAAACGCCAGTGGCCCAATCTCGAGTTCGCCCGCCGCGAGCGCGGTAATGACCGGCGGCGTGCCTTCGAACCGCGTGGCTTCCGCGACATAGGAGCGGCCGAAATGGGTCAACAGCTCTTTTTTCTCGAGAACCAAAGGGGCGAGGGAGGCAGGCACGACCACCCAACCGATGCGGATCTTGAGGGGTCCATTCTGGGCCCGTGCTCGGCCTGAAGCCGCGAGCGCCGCGGCAGCGGCGCTCCCAATCCCGAATTGGCGACGATCGATAGCCTTTTTCATGTGATTCCTCCGCGATTTCGCGCCGGAGGCCTATGAATTACGACCAAGGCGTGCTATCGACCGCCGCCAACCCAAAAGCGGGCCCTAAAATGGGCCCAAGCGGGCTATCGACTCGGACGAGCGATCATCCGCTCGGCCGCGCGATATCCGCCATTTCGGGCCAGCCGGAGTTGGCAATGGCAACGAATTCAAGAGACCTACCGCGCGAAGCATACACCTTCGATGACGTGCTGCTGAAGCCGGGGCTTTCCGACGTCCTGCCGTCGGATGTCGATATCCGATCGCGCATCACGCCCAACATTCTGCTCAACATTCCGATCGTCGCCTCGGCGATGGATACGGTGACGGAAGCGCATATGGCGATTGCTATGGCGCAGGCCGGCGGCATCGGCGTTCTCCACCGCAATCTCGATCCTGAAGCGCAAGCCGCGCAGGTGCGGCAAGTGAAGAAATTCGAATCCGGCATGGTCGTGAACCCGGTCACGATCAATCCGGAAGCCTCCCTCGCCGATGCGCTCACATTGATGCAGGAGCATCACATTTCCGGGATTCCCGTGGTCGAAGGCGGCGGCAATGGACGGGCCGGCAAGCTGGTCGGCATCCTCACCAACCGCGACGTGCGGTTCGCCACCGATAAGCGGCAAAAGGTTGCCGAGTTGATGACCAAAGAGGGACTGGTCACGGTGCGCGAAGGGGTCAAGCAGGACGAGGCCAAGCGGCTTCTGCATCAGCACCGCATCGAGAAACTTCTGGTCGTTGACGGCGCTTATCGCTGCGTCGGCCTGATCACGGTCAAGGACATTGAAAAATCGGTGGCGCATCCGAACGCCTGCAAAGACGAGCAGGGGCGGTTGCGCGTCGCGGCTGCGACTTCGGTAGGCGAAGCCGGTTACGTGCGCAGCGAGCGCCTGATCGATGCCGGTGTCGATCTTTTGGTCGTCGATACTGCCCACGGCCATTCGCGGCGCGTGCTCGACACAGTGACGCGAATCAAGCGCATGTCGAATGCGGTGCAGGTCGTGGCCGGCAATATCGCCACAGCAGAAGGAGCGAAAGCCCTGATCGAGGCCGGCGCCGATTCGATCAAGATCGGCATCGGTCCAGGCTCGATCTGCACGACGCGCGTCGTTGCCGGCGTCGGGGTGCCGCAGCTCACCGCAATCATGGATGCGGTCGGTGTGGCGAAACAGAGTAACACACCGGTGATCGCCGATGGCGGCATAAAATATTCCGGCGATCTCGCGAAAGCGCTCGCCGCCGGCGCCGACTGTGCCATGGTCGGCTCATTGCTCGCCGGCACCGACGAGACGCCCGGCGAAGTGTTTCTCTATCAGGGCCGCTCCTACAAGACCTATCGCGGCATGGGCTCGGTCGGCGCGATGGCGCGCGGCTCGGCCGACCGTTACTTCCAGCAGGAGATCAAAGACACGCTCAAGCTCGTTCCCGAGGGCGTCGAAGGCCAGGTGCCGTACAAAGGTCCGGTTGCCAATGTCGTGCATCAGCTGGTCGGCGGATTGCGCGCTGCCATGGGTTATGTCGGCGCCAAGGACCTCGCCGAATTTCACAACAAGGCCGAGTTCGTGCGGATTTCCGGTGCCGGACTCCGGGAAAGCCACGTTCACGACGTCACGATCACGCGCGAGAGTCCCAATTATCCGAGCCGGGACTAAAGGGTCGCTCCCATGTCAGCGCCGGCGCCCGATCCGTTCGCCAAGATCCGCAACGCCACCGAGGCGCATCGGGAGCGCCACGGCTGTAGCGCTTTTCCGTACGCGAACGGGCCGCTCTTGGCGGCGTTGGCCGGCGCCGCCAATGCGCGCCGGATTCTCGAGCTCGGCACGGCGCTCGGCTACACCGCTTTGTCGTTCGCATCGGGCGTGCGCGACGCGACGGTCGACACGGTCGAGCGCGATCCGGATCACGTTACACTTGCGCGCGAAAACATTGCCGCCGCCGGGCTCGATCACCGCATCACCGTCCACGAGGGCGAATTCTCGACCGTGCTGCCGACGCTCGATCCTGGCTATGATGTCGCGTTTTTTGACGGCGGCGCGCCGGTACCGGCGCTGCACAAGGCCTTGCGCGGGCTCCTGCGCACCGGCGGCACTTTGATCACCGCCAACCTTAATCACGGCGGCACGGCGGACACCGTCCGCAAAGCCTTGTTCGAGGGGAAAACCTGGCGCAGCGCCTTCGTCGATGACAAAGGTGAAACCGCGATCAGTGTGAAGCTGTAGCGCCGATATAAGCTGCGCCAGCATCCGCGCTGGCCGACATCAGTTGCTGGGGGAGCAAGATCATGACCATCCAAGAGGTGTTGCTGCCGCTGTTTTTGGAAGTGATCCTGACTTTTGTGCTGTTGTTTTGGCTCGCGCCGTTGCGTGGCCACGATTTCAGTTCAGGCGTGACGCGGCCGGAGAACGTGGCGTTGCGCGAGCCGAATTGGTCGCAGCGCAGTTTGCAAGTCAGCTATTCCTACAGCAATCAGTTTGAGCTGCCGGTCCTGTTTTATGTGCTGACGATCCTCGCCTGGGTGACGCGCCATGCCGATCTCATCTTCGTCATCCTGGCCTGGGTCTTTGTGATCTTCCGATATCTGCAAGCGTTTGTGCATGTGACGAGCAATCAGGTGCGGCTGCGCGGCGCGTTCTTCGGCGTCTCGGCGCTCGTGCTTGCGATCATGTGGATCATCTACATGGTCGAGATATTGACCGCGCCGTGGGTTTGATATTGGGGGTCTCATGACTCCCTCGGCCCGTCTGTCAGCCGCGATCGAGGTCTTCGCCGAGATCGAAGCGCGGCGGCGGCCGGCAGCGGACGCGCTCAAAGACTGGGGACTGTCGCATCGTTTCGCCGGGTCCGGCGATCGCGCGGCTATCGCGGGCCTCGTCTATGACGCGCTGCGACGAAAATCTTCCGCGGCGTGGCTGATGGGCGAGGCAACACCGCGGGCGACGCTCATCGGGATGTTGCGCCGCGAGCGCGGACTCGATGCCGACGCCATTGCCGCGCTGTGCAATGGCGGCCGCCATGCGCCGTCGCCGCTCACGGACCAGGAGACGAGGGCGCTCGCTGCCGCCGCGCTCACCGGCGCGCCGGCTTATGTCGAAGGCGACTATCCGGAATGGCTGGATTCGCAGCTGCACCGCGTGTTCGGCGATGAACGCGCGGCGGAAGGCGCCGCGCTGGCGAGCCGTGCCCCGCTCGATCTGCGGGTCAATACGCTTGCCGCCGAGCGCGACGAGGCGCTGGCGAAGCTGCAACACCTCAATGCCGCGCCGACCCGCTGGTCGCCGATCGGCATTCGCGTTCGGCTTGCGGCCGAGGCCAAGAGCCCCGCGATCCATGCCGAGCCGATTTTTCTCAAAGGCCAGATCGAAATCCAGGATGAGGGCTCGCAGCTCGCGGCATTGTTGGCCGACGCCAAACCCGGCGAGCAGGTGGTCGATCTCTGCGCCGGGGCCGGCGGCAAGACGCTGGCGCTCGCCGCGGCGATGGAGAACCGCGGCCAGATCTACGCCACCGATCTCGACAAGCGCCGCCTGGCGCCGATCCATGCGCGGCTGTCTCGCGCCGGCGCGCGCAATGTTCAGGTGCGAACCCCGACTGGACGAGGCGCCAGCGATGTTATGGCCGATCTCGCCGGCCGCGCCGATCTGGTTATGATCGATGCGCCATGCTCCGGCACCGGCGCCTGGCGACGCAACCCCGACGCCAAGTGGCGCATTCGCCCTGGAGCACTCGCCGAACGCCTCAAGGAGCAACAGGCCGTGCTTGAGCGGGCCGCGACCCTGACCAAGCCGGGCGGGCGAATCGCTTATGTCACCTGTTCGATGCTAGCAGAAGAAAACAACGACCAGGTCGGGGCGTTTCTGACCCGCCATCCCGATTTTTCCGTGGAAAAACCGGCCGAGGTGGCGAAGGTCTTGGGCGAGCGCGCCTACCTTTTCGCGCGCGCGGCGCTTATTTCGGACCAAGGGCTACTGATGACGCCGCGGCGGACCGATACGGACGGCTTTTTTGTCAGCCTGCTGCGGCGCCGACAATCTTAAGGCGATGATTTCCGCCGCAACGCTTCCGCTCCGCTAATCCCGCTGGCGGAAAGCACGATGAGGGTATAGAACCCGCTATGGCGTCCCACGACAAGATTCTCATCGTCGATTTCGGCTCGCAGGTCACCCAGCTGATCGCGCGGCGCGTGCGGGAAGAGAAGGTCTATTGCGAGATCGCGCCGTTTCAGAAGGCCGAGGACGCGCTCGCCGCCTTGAAGCCGAAAGCGATCATTCTCTCCGGCGGGCCGGCGTCGGTGCTCGACAAGGATGCGCCGCTCGCCCCGATGGCCGTTTATCAGGCCGGCGTGCCGGTGCTCGGCATCTGCTACGGCGAACAGGCGATGGCGCAGCAGCTCGGCGGCAAGGTTGAAGGCGGACATCATCGCGAATTCGGCCGCGCCGAAGTTGAATTGACGAAAACCTCGCCATTGACCGACGGCATCTGGGACGTAGGCCAGCGCTATCCGGTATGGATGAGCCATGGCGACCGCGTCACCAGGCCGCCGCCGGGATTTGCCGCGATCGGCACCTCGGCAAACGCGCCGATCGCCATGATCGCCGACGAAGCGCGTAAATTTTACGCTACGCAATTTCATCTTGAAGTCGTGCACACCCCGCACGGCGCCGCCATCCTGCGCAATTTCGTGCGCAAGATCGCCGGCTGCACCGGCGACTGGACCATGCGCGCCTTCAAGGAAGAGGCGATCAACAAGATCCGCCGCCAGGTCGGCAAGGGCAAAGTGATCTGCGGATTGTCCGGTGGCGTCGATTCCGCAGTCGCGGCGGTGCTCATTCATGAGGCGATCGGCGAGCAGCTCACCTGCGTCTTCGTCGATCACGGGCTGTTACGTCTCGGCGAGGGCGAGCGCGTCGTGGCGCTGTTCCGCGATTCCTACAATATTCCGCTGGTTCATGTTCAAGCGGAGGATATTTTCCTCAAAGCGCTTGCCGGCATCGAAGACCCTGAGCAGAAGCGCAAGACCATTGGCAAATTGTTCATCGATGTGTTCGAGGCCGAAGCCAAGAAAATCGGCGGCGCCGACTTTCTGGCGCAAGGCACGCTTTATCCCGACGTGATCGAAAGCGTGTCGTTCACCGGCGGGCCATCGGTGACGATCAAGTCGCACCATAATGTCGGCGGGCTGCCCGAGCGCATGCATCTGAAGCTGGTCGAGCCGTTGCGCGAATTGTTCAAGGACGAGGTTCGCGCGCTCGGCCGCGAGCTCGGCCTGCCGGAAGCTTTTGTCGGCCGCCATCCGTTTCCGGGGCCCGGCCTGGCGATCCGCTGCCCCGGCGCGATCACGCGCGAGAAACTCGACATTTTGCGGCTCGCCGACGACGTCTTCATCGAGGAAATCCGTCGCGCCGGCCTCTACGACGACATCTGGCAGGCCTTCGCGGTGCTGTTACCGGTGCGCACGGTCGGCGTGATGGGCGATTTTCGCACATACGATTATGTCGTCGGCCTGCGCGCCGTCACCTCGACCGAGGGCATGACCGCGGATTTTTATCCGTTCGACATGAATTTCCTCGGCACGGTGGCGACCCGCATCGTCAACGAGGTCAAGGGCGTCAACCGCGTGGTCTATGACGTGACGTCGAAGCCGCCGGGGACGATTGAGTGGGAGTGAGGGA
>JBKPIZ010000193.1:0-12895 GCA_046730495.1 Pseudomonadota bacterium | reverse complement strand
GCCCAGGACCTGCTCGGCCATGTGCCGCGTAGCGCTTCCTTCCGGTCCGACGCAATGCGTTTGCCTTTAAGCTGCGACAGCTGATCGAGTTGTTCGTTCGCGGGATAGAAGATCCAAAAGGGTTGATCGTAAACGGTTCCTAACGACAGCACGCCGGGCGCATGCTTGGAGTCCGAAAGGCCTCCAGTAACAAAGGCAATCTGTACGTCCGCCTTTGGATCCTGCAGCAGCTTGAGGTTTTCGACCGCTCCAGCGGTTTCGCGCAGTTCTAATTCGACGTGAGAACGCGCAAATATTTCTCGATATTGTCGGCCGTAATATTCGAAGGAAGCGCCCTTAAAGGCCGTCGCCATGACGATCTTCGACGGTGGCGCAGGAATAAAATAAATCAACGCGAGCGAAGCCACGCCCACGATCCCGACGACCGTCGATGCCTTGAAAATTTGCCAACGCGTGAATTTCATTCGGCTGCCCCTCGCGAGGCGTGCTACCTACGCGAGATTTCGCGCCGAACAAAGAATGTTTCTCATCTCTCAGTCACATTTTTTTCAATCAGATTTGCCGTCTTCACGGGAATTATTTGGTGCCAACGCTCCGTTTGGTGTGAGCTCGCGCCGAAGCGCAGAAAAATCTCATGCCTGCCCAATGCATTGCGTGCAAAGCGAACGGTCCCCGTCTTGAACGAAGCGCGGCGCACATCGCATTGAGGAAATTGCATTGCAGATATTCTGCACGTCTGCGACATGTCACCGCGCAACCAGGCACTACAACCTTCGCGATGTCTGCTGATGTTACGCAACCGACTCGCGGTGTCGAAGTTGAGTCCGAAATGCGCCGCGACGGCGACATTGACATGAAACAATCAATGCGCGCGGCGTGCTTCTAGCCGCGCGAGTAGCGCGCCGGTCTGCCGATAGATGTCTTCGAAGAGTGGCCCGTAACGATTACGGCCACAGGATCGCGTGGGCGAAAAGATCGCGTGCGCCTCGTGTCGTCTCCGCTATCAGCGAAGGTGTGCCGTCGTTGGTTGACGTGCGCTTCTGATCCTGTCGATGGCAGCGCGCTGCGCGGCATCAAAGCGTCAGAGGTTAGTTGTGCAAACCGTTGATCTTGGCGGGGGTAAGGCGATCGCGTGTGGCGATAAACAATTTTAAAAGCGCCGCTTTGACCGTCCTGGTCTTTATTTATCGCCGATCTGTGCCATATTCGTGAGTAGATTCAAATGCGCTCTCAACTTTTGTGCTCATGGCACGAGAACTCGATCCGCTCAAGCTGACGTCGCCGCGCATCTTCCTCCTCCGCATGCTGGTGTTTGTGGTGCTCGTGGGCGCGGTTGTCGCCGTGTTGCGCGAGCAAATCGAGATCGCGTTCATGGCGAACCCGGCCCTGAACGGCCTGATCATTCTGGTGCTCCTGATCGGCATCGGATTGGCGTTGCGGCAAATACTGCGGCTCTATCCTGAGATCGCCTGGGTCAACGGCTTTCGTCTCGGCGATCCGAGCGTCGCGGTCAAACGCTCGCCGGTGCTTCTGGCGCCCATGGCATCCATCCTGCGTAGCCGCCCAGGGCGGATGACAATCTCGGCGCAGATGATGCGCGGCATTCTGGACTCGATCGCGACACGGCTGGATGAGGCGCGCGACATCTCGCGCTACATGACCGGGCTGTTGGTGTTTCTCGGTCTACTCGGCACGTTCTGGGGCTTGATTGAGACGGTCACGTCGGTCGGCGGCGTTATCCAAGGATTGAAGGCAACGGGCGATGCGGCCTCGATGTTCGATGCGCTGCGCGGGGGCCTTGCGGCTCCGCTCAGCGGCATGGGAATTTCGTTCTCATCGTCTCTATTCGGCCTTGCCGGTTCTTTGGTACTGGGCTTCCTCGATCTGCAATCGAGTGGAGCCCAGAACCGATTCTATACCGAGCTCGAGGACTGGCTCTCCACCACGGTCTATGACCACGGCGCCGAACCCATCCTCGCCGAAGGCAGTTCCGGCGACATGCGAAACGCGATTGAGCGACTGCGCGCGGCGGTTACCGAGGCCGGCGGTAATAAAGCCGCCTCGGCCGCCATGGCCAATCTGGCCGAGGCGGTCAACGGCCTGGTTGCGCAAATGCGCATTGAGCAGCAGACGATCCGGGATTGGGTTGATAGCCAGGCCGAGCGGCACCGCGAGATCAAGGATCTGCTGCAGGTCAACGCCGCACGAGAAGACGTGGTGAGCTCGATTCCGCCAGCGGCCAGGCGTTCGGTCGAAGAGAAGACCCAAAGCAAATGAAGCGTTCTGGCCCGCATTGGTGTCTGAGCCTGAAACCTGGACAGTGACCCATGGCGCTGGCGCGAATTCGCCGCGGCGAAAGCGGCATGAACTACTGGCCGGGCTTCGTCGATGCTTTATCGACTCTCATTCTCAGCATCATTTTTCTGCTGAGCGTTTTTGTCGTCGTCCAATTTTATTTGCAGCAGGAAGTCCAGGGTAAGGATACGGCACTGCAGCACCTTAATGGGCAAATTGCGCTCCTGTCCAAGCTCTTGTCCATGGAAAAGACCAGCAGGGCCGACCTGGAAAAACAGCTCGGCGGGCTGCAAGCCTCGCTTACGACAGCACAGAGCGATCGCGACAAATACAAAGGTCTCTATGAGGGCGCCGCCGCTGCGCAGATGACAGCGGAAAGCAAACTGAATGAAGCCTCAAGCCAACTCGAAAGCGAGAAACAAAACTCAAGTAAGGCGTTGGACCAAATCGGTCTGCTCAACCAGCAGATCGCCGCGTTGCGCGAACAATTGGCCGCGTTGGGGGCGGCGCTCGACGTCTCGCAGAAAAAAAATAAAGATTCAGAGGAGCGTATTAGCGAACTCGGCCAGCGCTTAAATGTTGCGCTCGCTCAACATGTTCAGGAGCTTTCCAGTTACCGTTCTGATTTTTTTGGCAAGCTCCGCGAAGTTCTAGGCAATCGGCCTGACATTCGAATCGTCGGGGATCGTTTCGTTCTGCAATCGGAAATATTCTTCGACACCGGCAGGGCCGATCTGAAAGCCGAGGGGCGCGCCGAGCTCGATAAGGTAGCGGCCGCAATCGTCGAATTGGAAAGCCAGGTTCCGGCTGAAATTGCCTGGATACTGCGCGTCGATGGCCATACCGATGTGCGGCCGATCATCGGACAGTTCAAATCGAATTGGGACCTGTCGGCCGAACGAGCGATCTCCGTGGTTCAATACCTGGTTGGCAAAGGCGTCAAACCATCCCGGCTGGTCGCGGCCGGGTTCGGTGAATTTCAACCGATCGAGAGCGGTACGACGGAAGACGCTTACCGTCGCAATCGCCGCATCGAGTTCAAGCTGACGGAGCGGTGATTTATTCGGTCGACCGTCCGATTCCACCCCTTTCGCTTGGCCGTCGTGACCCGTTACCATCCGCCTTCGCGGCTGCATCGCCGATTACCCTGGTGACATGAATACAACAACCAGCGAGAGTCACCGCGCCTCGACCAATGCCGGCGGCGGGGAAGTTGCCGCACCGCACCTATTCGCATTGACACTCGGCAGTGTTGGTGTCGTTTACGGCGACATCGGCACCAGCCCACTATACGCGTTTCGCGAAGCAGTCGTTGCAGCGCAGGACAATGGGCCGGTGACGCAAGCGACCGTACTCGGAGTGCTTTCGGCAATCCTGTGGTCGCTGATCATCGTAGTCACGGTCAAATACGTGCTGATTCTGCTGCGTGCCGACAACAATGGCGAAGGCGGAACGCTATCACTCACCGCGCTGGCGCGGCGGGTGCTGGGGCGGCGGACAACGTTGGTGCTGTTATTGGGCACGATTGGCGCCTCGATGTTTCTTGGCGATTCGGTAATCACGCCGGCGATTTCGGTTTTGTCCGCGGTAGAAGGCTTGAAGCTGGCAACCACAGCAGCGGAACACTACGTCATTGTCATCACGCTGCTCATTCTCCTGACGCTGTTTTCAGTTCAAAGGCGCGGCACCGCCAGTGTTGCTGCCTTCTTCGGTCCAGTGATGATGGTGTGGTTCGTCGCTATCGCGATCGCGGGGGCGTTTCACATTCGCGATAATCCGCACGTGCTGTTGGCAGTGAGTCCGCACTACGCGGTCACATTCCTATCGGAGCACGGGCACGTCGGGCTTGTCACTTTAGGCCTGGTGTTTCTTGCCGTCACCGGTGGGGAGGCGCTCTATGCAGATATTGGCCATTTTGGCCGGCGGCCGATCCAGATCGCATGGCTTTTTTTCGTTCTGCCGTGTCTGGTCATCAACTATTTCGGCCAAGGGGCGCGGCTGCTATCGGATCCGACCGCGATCGAGAACCCCTTCTACCGCTTAGTCCCGGACAGCTTACTGCTGCCGATGGTCGCTTTGGCGACTGCTGCCACTGTTATCGCCAGTCAAGCCGTTATCACCGGCGCCTACTCACTTGTGCGTCAAGCGATTCAGCTCGGTTTTCTGCCGCGTCTTGCGATCATTCACACGTCAGACGCTTACTCCGGCCAAATTTACATCCCCAGGGTCAACGCCGCGCTGCTGCTTGGCGTGCTGTTACTGGTTGGCTTGTTCCGCACGTCGAGTGCGCTCGCGTCGGCGTATGGCATCGCCGTCGCCACGACGATGGTTGTCGATGGTGTACTGGGGTTTATCGTCATTTGGCGGGTGTGGCGTTGGCGCTGGTGGCAAGCCGCTCTTCTGATCGGGCCGCTCGTCGTTGTTGACGCAACGTTCTTCTCGGCGAATCTTCTCAAGGTATTCGAAGGTGCTTGGTTGCCGTTGCTATTTGGCATCAGCATGGTGCTTCTCATCCTCACTTGGCGCCGCGGCACCGACATAGTTATCGGCAAAACGCGCCAGTCGGAAATTAAGCTTGAAAGTTTGGTACGCAGCTTGGAGCGCAAGCCGCCACATGTCGTTCCTGGAACCGCTGTTTTTCTCACGAGCGACCCTGATTACGCGCCGACCGCGCTATTGCATAACCTCAAGCACAATAAGATTCTGCACGAACACAATGTCATCCTCACAATAGCCACAAGTGACACGCCCCGGGTAGACGAGAATGATCGAGTGACGATCACTCCCGTCTCGGATCGGTTCAATCGGGTGGTGTTACGATTTGGCTATATGGAAATACCGAACGTGCCGAAGGCGCTTGCCGTTGCGCGCAAGAAGGGCTGGAGCTTCGACATCATGTCGACTTCCTTCTTCTTATCTCGACGAGCGCTCCGGCCGGCAGCGAAATCCATTATGCCGCGCTGGCAGGATCGCCTTTTTATCGGCCTTGCGCGAACCGCCAGCGACGCAACCGACTTCTTTCAGATCCCGACTGGCCGAGTCGTGGAGGTAGGCACGCAAGTGGCCGTGTGATCGCGGCATTAGAAGGTTAGATGTTTTCAGCGATTGCTCGGCGTCTTTGTTCACGGCAAAGGAACAGTTTCGCGATGTTCGGGCGGAATTTCGGCTGCTTGATGAAAAACCATTAGCCAACGACCGTTACGATTAACGAAAATGTTCGTTCCATAATTCTGGCCGGCGCTCACTTCGCCCGATTTTTTTCGTCGCTTCGACATCTCTATGCCGTGCACCCAAGCAACCGGGCCGCTAATATTCACCTTTTTCACCCGCATCGAGACCGAGTAGTCATCAAACACAAGCCAATAAGCCTGCCAGTTCCGCTTAATTGCCGCCCAACCGACGTGGGCGTGTGGATTGGAGGGTGGGGCAATCAACATGTTGTCCGCTGCGCAAGTCCACACCTTTTCCATTGCGTGCAAATCGCGCGCCGATAACGCTTTCGGCATTAGCAGCTTTGATATTTTTGATTTCAACCGACTTTGACTTCGAACGAGGTTTCGCCACACCAAGCTCCGCTTCGATCGCCGAGCATTATATCTTAGGCCGACCCTCAGGCGAAAAGAGACTCCTCGCCGCGAAGGCGCCAGACCGCAAATTGACCCAGGCGGACCGTCTCGAAGTCTTCGACCGCGGCGGAATTGCCCAATTCAGGCTCTCGTAACGAGGCCCGATTCAAGTTCGTAACGCGCCTAATGGATGTTAAAGTGAAATAGCCCACACGCCAGGCGTCATCCGCGCCAGTAGCGGTCTTCCCAGCTGCGCGACAGTCGCATCGCCGAGAGAATGAGCCCGGCCATCGAATACGTCTGCGGAAAATTGCCCCACAGCGCGCCGGTCTGCGGATCGACGTCTTCGGAAAGCAGCCCGTAGCGATTGCGGTGTTGCATGGCGTCGGCGAACAGATCGCGCGCGGCGTCGCGCCGGCCGAGCGACCACAGCGCGTCGATCAGCCAGAACCGGCAAATCAGAAACGCGGTCACCGGCATGCCGAAATCGTCGGCGCTGGCATAGCGCATGACATGCTTTTCGCGCACCAGTTCGCGCTCCATCGCAGCGACGGTGGAGGCAAAGCGCGGATCGTCGACTTCGACCACGCCGAGATCGGCGAGCAGCAGCACGCTGGCGTCGAGATCGTCGGAGCCGAACGCCGCGGTAAAAGCGCCGCGCTTCTGATTCCAGGCGCGCTCGACGAGCTCCGCATGCAACGGCTCGGCGATGCCGTTCCAGTATTTGGCGCGCTGTTCAAGTCCGAGCCGCATGGCGATCGCGGCGAGCCGCTGGCAGCCGGCCCAGCACATCGCCGCCGAATGGGTATGGACGCGCTGGCGGCCGCGATATTCCCAGATGCCGGCATCCGGCAAAAAAGCCTTTTCGGCGGCGCGGTGACCGAGCGATTCCAACAGATGAAACAGACCCTCGTCGCCGGGGCGCGGCAGCCGGCGGTCGAAGAACATCGGCATGGCTGCGAGAATGACGCTGCCGTAAGCGTCGTGCTGCACCTGATCGACGGCGGCATTGCCGATTCGCACCGGGCCGTCGCCGCGATAACCCTGCAGGTCGGCCGCCGTGCGTTCGTGGATCACGGTCGTCGGCACCACGCTATAGAGCGGGCGGAGTTCCTCGTCTGACTTGGACGCGATCGATAGCGTGAACGAAATGAATTCTTCCATCGTGCGCGTGGCGCCAATGCGGTTGAGCGCCTGCACGACGAAATAGGCGTCACGCAGCCAGCAATAGCGGTAATCCCAGGTGCGGCCGGACGACGGCGATTCCGGAATCGAGGTGGTGTGCGCGGCGACTACCGCGCCGGTCTCGTCGAAATTGGAGAGCTTGAGCGTTATCGCGGCGCGAATGATCGCTTCCTGCCAATCGTAAGAGATCGACAGCCGCCGCACCCAATCCATCCAATAGTCGTGGGTGCGCTCGATGAAGTCCCGGCACGTCGACTGCAGATCGCCGGTGAAGGGCTCATCGGGTCCGAACACCAGGTGCAGCGGCCGTGTCAACACGAACGGCGCTTCACCGTCGATCAGCGACAACGGCGCATCGGTGGTCAGGCGGATCACGGTTGAATCGTTGGCATAGCGGATGTGATTGCTGCCGAGCGAGCGATGGTGCAGCGCCTTGCCGTAGTCGCAGGTCGGCCGCATGCGGATGGTGATGCGCGGCAGACCGGCGAGCGGCTCGATGATGCGGTAGAGCTGCGGCGGCCGGAACACGCGGCCGAACTGGCGGAACCGCGGCGCCAGATCGGTAATCCGCACTTTGGCGCCATGATGGTCGGTCAGGATGGTGGAAACGATCGCGGTGTTGCGCACATATTGCGACTGATAATCCACCATGTCCTCGAGCACGACATCGGAGAATCCCTTCTCTTCGCGTCCAGACAACAGGCGGCAGAAAATCGGATCGCCGTCGAAGCGCGGATAGCACCACCACACGATGCGCGAGCAGGGATCGACCAGCGCCGCGGTGCGGCCGTTGCCGATCACGGCAAGGTCGAGTCCATGGTCGATCGCGCCGCCGGGTGCGGTCCGCGAATCATGTTGGGCGCCGGTCGCTCTATTCTTGGCGAGCGCGGCGAGATCATGGGCCCGATCGTTCATAGTGCCGCGCCCTGGCCTTTGTTGGCGATGCGCGACAGCCACGCGCGCACCGATTCCGGTTTCTCGAAATGGCCGTCAACGTCCGCGACCACGCGGCCGACCGAAAACCCCAAACCGCCGAATTGCGAAAGAATCGGGAACACCGGCTCGTCGGTCGTGTCGTCGCCGATGAAAATCGGCTTGCGCCCCTTAAACGGCGGATATTTCATCAACTCGCGCACGGCGCCAGCTTTGTTGATGCTGGCCATTTTGATTTCAAAGACGAGCTTGCCGGGCAGGATTTCGACGGTCCCGCGCGGCACTGTGGCGCAAATATTCTGGATCGCCGCGCGCAAGGCATCGCCTTGGTCCGGCGCCAGGCGATAGTGCAGGGCGAGCGAATAGCCCTTGTCTTCGACCAGAATTCCCGGACCAAGCTCGGTCAGCGTCGCCAGTTTGCGCTTTAAGACCGGATTGAGTTCGCGCGCGCGCGTCACGGCCTCGCCGCCGGGTGTTACGCGTAACTCCGCGCCATGGCCGCCGACGGCCGCGAGCTGCAACGGCGAAAAGATCAGATCGATATCGTGCAGCGAGCGTCCCGACACCAGCGCGAGGGCGCCGCCGGTCAGGTCTTCGAGCCGGGACAGCGTATTGCGCAGTTCAGCCGGAACCCAGACCTCTTGCGGCGCCGGCGCAAGATCGAGAATGGTCCCATCGATGTCGAGCAAGAGCGCGCATTGGCGCAACTCCGGCACCGCCAACCGATCGGCAAACTCCGTATCGACGTGAGTGAATTCCAAGCCCATCCTTAAATTCCACTTCTTTCTCGATCGGCCAATCTCAATCAGCCGATGCCAGCGGACGCGCAACCGATTCGAGCGACTTGCGCTCGGCGTCGACGCCCCAGATCGCCTCGACGGCGGCGGCGCCGATCATCAAAGCCGCACCGATTCCGTAACCAATGCCGACGCTGCCGCGCGAACCCGTGCTAATCAACGCACCCAGGAGCAGGGGGCCAATAACGCCTCCGACGCCGGTGCCGATAGCATAAAAGAACGCAATAGCAAGCGCCCGGATCTCCAGCGGGAAAATTTCGCTCACCGTCAAGTACGCGGAACTTGCGGCCGCCGAGGCGAAAAAGAAAACGATCATCCAGGCGGCGGTCAAGCCCTGCGCTGTCAGAACATCGTGACTAAACAGCTGCGCGGTAACCGCAAGCAAAATGCCCGACACCGCGTAAGTCGCGGCGATCATCACCCGCCGGCCGATCGTGTCGAACAGGTGGCCGAGCAGTATCGGCCCGAGCACGTTGCCGGCGGCAAAGGGCAGAATGTACCAGCCCACCTGATGGGCCGGCGTGCCGTAGAAATCGGTGAGAATCAACGCATAGGTGAAGAAGATTGCATTATAGAAGAACGCCTGTGAGGCCATCAGGCTCAGGCCCACCAGCGTGCGTGTGCGATAGGTCACAAATAGCGTGCGCGCAACTTCGCCCAGCGGCGTGTGGCGGCGCATGCGCAATCGAATCGGCATACCGCGCGGGCGCTCCCCGAGATGCACGAAGTGCGCTTCGATCCCGCGGACCACTCGGTCGGCCTGTTGTGGCAAGCCATGCGTTATAAGCCAGCGGGGACTTTCCGGTATCCAAAATCGCATCAAGAGAATCACGAGTCCGATTGTAGCCCCGATCAGAAATGCCAGCCGCCAGCCAATCGCCGGATTGACAAGCATCGGATCGAGCAGAATGAGCGATCCCCCCGCGCCCACGGCAGCGCCAACCCAAAAACTGCCGTTGATGAGAAGATCAGTCCAGCCGCGGAACCGAGCCGGAATAAGCTCCTGAATTGTCGAATTGATGGCAGTGTATTCGCCGCCGATGCCGGCGCCAGTCAGGAACCGGAACAGGACGTAGCTTGACGCATCCCAGGACAGGCCGGTCGCCGCGGTCGCCAGGAGGTAGACTGCAAGTGTAATAGTGAACAGCTTTTTTCGCCCCAGCCGGTCGGTCAGCCAGCCGAAAAAGAAGGCGCCGAGCACCGCGCCGGCGAGATAGCTGCTGCCCGCAAGTCCGATTTGCGTGTTGCTCAATCCTAGGGCGCTCGGGCGCGCCAGTTCCGCTGACAGCGCGCCGGCGAGTGTCACTTCGAGCCCGTCCAGAATCCAGGTGATGCCGAGCGCGATAATAACCAGTACGTGAAAACGCCCGAACGGCAGGCTGTCGAGACGTGTCGGAATATCGGTTTCGACAATGGCTTGGCTGTCCGCTTGTGCGGCCCCCGCACTCGACGGCGGGTTCCGTCGGTCGACAGATAAATGGCTTGGGGGTGGAGTCATAAGCTCAATGCAGCCCCGGTCTGCCATGTCAACGCCCCGGCCGCATCGGCTGTTCCGGTTGCGCCTGGCGCGGGGACGAGGGGTCGTTACTGGGTCGGCGCCGATTTGCCGGTATAGGAGACGCGCCAGATCGTGCCGCTGCCGTCCTCGGAAATGAGCAAGGCGCCGTCGCTTGCGACGGTCACGCCGACCGGGCGCCCCCACACCGCATTATCGCTGATGACAAAGCCGGTAGCGAAATCCTCGTATTCGCCGGTCGGCGCGCCATCCTTCATGATCAGGCGAATGACTTTGTAGCCGGTGCGCTTGGAGCGATTCCACGAACCGTGCTCGGCGGCAAAGATATTGCCGCGATAGTCCGCCGGAAATTGCGATCCGTCATAGATCGTCATGCCGAGCGAGGCCGAATGCGCTTCGATCAAAACGTCGGGCAGCGCCACCTTGTCTTTGAGGTCGGGGCGCTCGCCGCGGTGATGCGGATCTTCATTGCCGCCGATGTAATACCACGGCCAGCCGAAGAAGGAGCCCTCGCGTACGCGCGTGATGTAATCGGGCGGCAGGTCGTTGCCGAGATCGTCGCGCTCGTTGGTCGAGCACCATAATGTGCCGTCTGGCGCGACCGCTATGCCGACGCAGTTGCGTATGCCAGTTGCGAAGATTCTTTTGTTCTTACCCTGCGGATCGAATGCCAACACAACGGCGCGGTCGCTTTCATTGCCCCAGGCCGCACCGAGCGGATGATCGGCTATGAAATTTTGCAGGCTCGCACTGGAGAGCCGGTTCATACTTTCGGCATCGTTGGAGCGTGAGCCGACTGAGACATACATGGTCGCGCCGGCGGGCGAGAACGCGACGTCGCGCGTGGCATGGCCGCCGACCGGAAGCTCCGGCACCACGGTTTCCCGCTGGCCGCGCGGAGAGAGATCGCCGCTGCGGTAGGGAAAGCGCAACACCGCGCCGGTATCGGCGACATAGACCCATTGCGGGTCGGCGCCGGGCGGATAGAAAGCGATTCCGAACGGATAGCTCAGCCCTGACGCAAACACGGATTTCTTGGTGGCTGCGCCGCCCGCGCCGCCATCCGGCCGGAGCACGCTTATGCGGCCGGCCCGGCTTTCGGCGACGAATATATCGCCGTTCGGCGCGGCACGGATGAGCCGCGGCCCAGTCAAGCCGGAGGCGAACAGGTTGACGGCAAAGCCAGACGGAACGATCGGCTTCTCGTCGGTCCGGTGCGCGACTCTGACGAAATTGGCGACAGCTTCCGCAGGCTGCGGCGGCGGCAAATCGCGCGGCTTGATCAAACGGCGCACCCCGGGCCGGTCGGCGCGCCAATCGCCGAACGCGGCGCGGCCTTCGAGAACGCTAGGCGCGGGTTGCGCGAAAAGCGGTGCGCCGGCGAGGCAAAAGACGCCGACCATGCTCAAGCCAACCAACGGATCGATCGGACGGCGCATGAAGTCTCCCGCGAAAATTGGCGCAATCTCGCTAAAGGAACAAAGGCTGGCCGGTCCAGTTCCGCAGTCGCCATTCTGTCTGGGGCCCGGGTATAGTGGGATTGCGAAAAATACGAGGGCCTCAAGGACGGATCATGGACCAGCGCGTCACGTCCGACTGCGTCGCCAATGCCCGGGCGCTCGCGCCAGCGCTCGCGGCGGCCGGTGCTCGCATCGAGGCCGGCCGCGAATTACCGCCGGATATCGTCGACGCGCTGCATGAGGCGCGGCTGTTCCGCATGCTGGTGCCGCGCTCCTATGGCGGCGATGAAGTCTCCCCGATCGCCTTCATGGCCGCGGTCGAGGAGCTTGCCAAGGCCGATGCCTCAACAGCGTGGTGCGTGGCGCAGACGTCGGTCTGCTCCACGATTTCTTCGTCGTTGAAGCCGGCCGTTGCGGCGGAAATTTTCAAGAGCGATCCGCGCGGCGTGCTGGCCTGGGGCCCGTCGACCAGTAAAAACGCCAAGGCGGTCGCCGAGCCGGGCGGCTTCCGCGTCTCCGGCGAATGGCCGTTCGCCAGCGGCAGCCGGCATGCCACCTGGCTTGCCGCGCATAGCTTCATCTACGAAGCCGATGGCAGCTTGCGCCACGATGCTGCCGGCGAACCGGTGCAAAAGACGTTCGTGGTGCCGCGCCACAGCGCGGTTATCAAGGACGTGTGGCATGTGATCGGGCTCAAAGGCACCGGCAGCGATACCTATGCGCTGACTGATGTGTTCGTGCCGGAAGACCACGCCGTCGCGCATCACGCGCTCGATCCCGCCGAGCGGCGCGAGCACGGCCCGCTTTATTCGTTCAACATCTATCAGTTGTTCGGATCGGCCTTCCCCTCGATCGCGCTCGGCATCGCCCGCACCATGCTGGATTCTTTTATCGAACTGGCGCAGACCAAAACGCCGGTCGCCGGAAGATCGGTTTTGCGCGACAATCCCGTGATCCAGTCGCAAGTCGGCCTCGCCGAATCGCAGCTCGCGGCGGCGCGCACATTTTTTTTCGCGGCCTGGGACGAGATTTGGCGCGCGGCGCAGGACGATGCCGTCACCTTGGCCCAGCGCGTGCGGCTGCGCATGGCCTCAATCCATTTGAGCCAGCAGGCCCGGCAAGTCGCCGAGACGGCCTATCTCG
>JBKPIZ010000192.1:0-8174 GCA_046730495.1 Pseudomonadota bacterium | reverse complement strand
ACCATCGCGAAATAGATGAACCCGAATACGAACATCACGGCGATGCCGATCAGATACATATTCTTGCGCCCGATTTTGTCGGACCAATGGCCGGCCAGGGGAATGGTGAAGAACGACAGGCAAGCTGCCGCCATGACAGCCGACAAAATGAAGTTTCGATCCATTTTCAACGTGCCGACCGCGTAGGCGAATACGAAGGCGGTAAACACGTAGAAAGGCGACTGTTCCGACAATCGCAGCAGCGAGGAGAAAATAATCTCCTTCGGCTGTTTCTTGATTACTTCGACGATCGGCGCTTTCTCGATCTTGTCGTTCTCCAAGAGCTGCTGGAACACCGGCGTTTCGAGAATGCCAAGCCGGATCCACAAGCCAATGCCGACCAGAATGATCGAGAGCGCGAACGGAATGCGCCAGCCCCAGGTGAGGAAGTCGTCGCCCGCCCAGGTGCTAAAGGCCAGGATGGCGAAATTCGACAACAACAAGCCACAGGGCACGCCGAATTGCGGCCAGGATGCAATCAGGCCGCGCTGACCGTGGCCGCGCGACCATTCCATCGCGAGCAACACCGAGCCGCCCCACTCGCCGCCGACGCCGATGCCCTGAATCATGCGCAGCACGGTCAAGAGTATCGCGCCCCAGATGCCGATCGAGGCGTAGGTCGGGACAAAGGCGATGGCGAAGGTCGCAAGCCCCATGCACATCAGCGTGGCGATCAGCGTCGCTTTGCGGCCAATGCGGTCACCGTAATGGCCAAAGATCGCCGCGCCGATAGGCCGGCCGACAAAGCCGATAAAATAGGTGCCGAAGGCGAGCAAGACCCCAGCAAGTGGGGCCTCATTGGGGAAGTAGAGCTTGCCGAAAACCAGGCCAGCGGCGGTGCCATAAAGGAAAAAGTCGTACCACTCGATTGCCGTGCCGACCGTCGATGCGATGACTGCTTTGCGCAGCTGCGCACTATGTTCGGCTTCCGGTAAGGTGCCTACCGTCGTCGCCATAGCCATGGAATGTCTCCCCGTTCCTTCGTTGTGCGGAGCCTGGCTTGTCGTCGCCAAGTCTCCTCTCAACGATACTTCGGCGCGTCGGCTATGGCTATAGCCGAAGCGGCCGCCGCCGGTGTCGCATTGTCCCAATATGCCCGGCTGGAGACGCGGCAGAGCGTCGCCCCGGAGCCAAGGGGCGTCGCTCTCATAGGCCTTTTCGGGTCGCCGGAAGCTTACTGGCTGGGTTTGCTTGACGCCATTACGGTGACCGGCGTGTCGCGATAGTAATCCGGGAATACCTGCTTGAGATTATCGAGCTTCGGCAGATCGTTGAAGACGATATAGGGGTAGCTCGGATGCAGGACCAAAAAATCCTGGTGATAGTCCTCGGCCGGATAGAAACCGGATAATGGCTCAAGCTTGGTGACGATCGGCGAGCCGAAAACATGCGCCTGTTGCAGCTGGGCAATATAAGCGCTCGCGATCCGCTTCTGCTCGTCGTCGGCATAGAAAATGGCCGAGCGGTATTGCGTGCCAAAATCAGGACCCTGGCGGTTCAGTTCGGTCGGATTGTGTGCCACCGAAAAATAAATCTGCAGGATTTTGCCGTAGGAGATCTGCTGCGGGTCGTAGGTGATCGACACCGACTCGGCGTGTCCGGTCCGCCCGGTGCCGACCATCTCATAGTGCGCCGAATCCTTCTGCCCCCCGGCATAGCCGGATAGCGCCTTGGTCACGCCTTTGGTGTGTTGATAGACCGCTTGAACGCCCCAGAAGCAGCCGCCCGCAAGAACCGCGGTTTGCAGCGTGCCAGCACCCCCCGGTGGGGAATCCAGGCCAGGCGGCGGAATGACGACTGCGGTTTCGGCCGCCGCGACGAACCGTCCGGCCAGGCCGGTCAAGGGAATCGCCGCGAGCGCACCCAGGCCGCCCTTTAAGATTCTGCGACGGACGCCACCCGTTTCAGTCATGGATTGGTTCGCGGTAGACCTGTCCGGCATCGATTTCCTCCTGCGCGGCGGTGACCAAAACCGCCTTTCCCACGCGGTTTCATAATCGCGGGCAATCCAGGACGCCAATCACAAAGCCGACGCCGATCAAACACGTCACTCTCACAAGCTTGTGTCCGCTTTCAGGTATCAGGCATCACGGATCGGGGATCAGGGAGTTCGGATAGTTCCCTTGATCCTTAATCGTTGATCCCTGACCCCTGAATTCTGATCCCTGAACCTAGTGCGTCCAGGGCGTCCGCCGCGTGAAAGCAAAATTATCGGAATAGGAAATGCGCTGCCGCCGTGAAGGGGGAGTTTCAAACACTTGATAGGCAATCGAATTCCGCTCGCAATAAGCGATCGCCTCTTCCTTGGTATCGAAATGAAGCCGCAACTGCTGCTTCATGTCACCCGAACTGGTCCAGCCCATCAGCGGCTCGACCGCGCGCGGTTGTTCCGGCTCGTAATCCAACACCCATTCCTTGGTCTTCGCCGCGCCCGATTGCATCGCGGTACGGGCCGGCTTGTAGATCCGCGCGGTCATTGCTCAACCGTTTTGAAATGCCGGAAGGCGGGGCTTGCCATCGATGCTACCGAGCTCACCAGCACGGAAATCGGAAAAATCGCGCTGCGCGGGATGGACGCGTGTAGTCAATCACAATGCTTGCCGAATACCAATGCGGTTCGATCGTGGACAACGCCTTGCCCCAAGCAAATTGATTTGGAGGATTACCCAACTGCTCGCGCAGCCACACGTCATGAATGCGCTTTATATCCTCTTCCATGTCTTTGGACCATGGCGCGCTTCTCATTACGGCCTTGACAAACTTGATTGCTATGCGTTGCAGCGGCCTCCAGGGTGGAATCCTACGGTGATACCGACCTCGAGCTCGGGGGCGACCTGCTGCCAGATCTCGTAGTATTTGCGAGCGCCGGCGGCGGGAATTTTTTTAGCCGCTAATCCCAGGGCAGAACGCAAGAACTCCGGCTCGTTCAGATCGCGGCCGAGCTTCTGGTTCCCCAGAATGTATTCTCCGGTGCTCCGCTCAATCTTCACGTTCAACGGGCTCGAACTCTTCGGCGAGTGGTCGGGGCAGCAGGATTTGAACCTGCGACCTGCAGTACCCAAAACTGCCGCGCTACCAGGCTGCGCTATACCCCGCCTGTCGCGGAACTGGATAGCCCTTTCGCCTATGGCCAGCAAGCGACCGCTTTCGATCTACCTGCCACCCTTGCCGAAAAACGCCCCCGTGACGCGGTCACCCGGCGCGATGCCGAATTTGCGCGCTGTGCCGGCGATGACCTCAAGCACCGCCCGCACCGGACGTCCAGAGGGGACGAGATCGTCCGACATCGGTTTGGCATTTTCCGCGACACGCACCACGCGCCCATCGCTGGCGATAAAAATCATGTCGAGCGAAATGTAGGTGTTATGCATCCAGAACTGGACCGGCTGGTCATCGTGAAAATCAAACAACATGCCGCGCCCTTCCGGCAGTTCCTTGCGGTACATCAGGCCCACCGCGCGCTCCGCGGTATTGGTCGCAAGCTCAACCGTGAAGGCATGCACGCCGGTCCGGGTCACGATCTCGATCGTGTCTTGTCCGGCGGCACGGGCCGCGGGTAAGGCGGCGATAAGCGCCCAGCAAGCGACCAGCGTTGCCGCCGCGAGCCGCGCAATGCGCCCCAGCGCCGTGCCGAGCGGTCCTGGGTTTCGCTTTAGTGCGATGCCGGGCCGAGAGGTCCGCTCTCCGGCCGAACCTCGGCGGCCATCAGTCCCTTCGGCCCCGGTCCGTAGCGCACCAGCACGAACTGGCCGGGGCGCAATTCCGTCATGCCGAAGCGGCGCAGGGTTTCCATGTGCACGAAAATGTCGGGTGTCCCCTCCCCGCGCGTCAGGAAGCCAAAGCCACGAAGCCGATTGAACCATTTGACCTGTGCTCGTTCGAGGCCGCTCGTTGGCGCAACCGTAACATGGGTGCGTGGCGGCGGCATCTGCGCCGGATGGACCGCGGTGGATTCGTCCATGGAGATGATACGGAAGGCCTGAAGGCCTTTCGGCCCAGCCAGCACTTCGCAGACGACCCGCGAGCCTTCGTAGGCGGTCTGATAGCCGTCCCGCCGCAAACACGTGACGTGCAGCAGCACATCGGCCATGCCATTGTCCGGCACGATGAAGCCGTAGCCTTTGGCAACGTCGAACCACTTGATGACGCCCGCAACCTCGATGACACCGCTGGCGGCTTCATCGATACCGGATTCGGGCCCGATACCCGTTTTCGCAGATTTTGGTTCGATCCCGTCCGACGCCATGACGCGTGGCCGCCGCCGCTTTTCTGCTGGCGCCCGACGGGCGCTTCACGAATCTTGGGAATCGAAGATAACACCGGCATGCCGACGCGAAAGGACAAAAATGCAACACTGTGCCAAAAGCGTCATTCCCTGTGTACAATGTGAGTGTTAACCGCCGACTGTGCGGCCACGAACGGTTCGAGAACTGTTCCTATGTCCTCGCGCACAACAAGATCGGCGACCTCATCGAAATCGGTAGGTTCGCGATTGATGATGACGAGCATAGCGCCGCTGCGCTTCGCCAAGAGAGGAAGTCCGGCCGCGGGCCAAACCACAAGCGACGAACCGATCGAAACCAGAAGATCGCACGATTGCGCGAGATCCTGCGCGCGCCGCACCGCGGCATCAGGCATAGCTTGGCCGAATGAAATGGTTGCCGTTTTGATGTAGCCGCCGCAACTCGGACAATCGGGCGCGCAGCCATTGCCTGCATCCATGCGCCCACGCACCCATTGCAGTTCGAAGCGCTCGTTGCAGTCGAGGCAATGCGCAAAGGTGGTATTGCCGTGCAGTTCGACGATATCTTCCGCCGGAATTCCCGAGGCTTGGTGCAGATTGTCGATATTTTGGGTGACCACGGCAGGCACCTTGCCCGCACGATAAAGACTGGCGATGGCGCGATGGCCGCGACCGGGTCTTGCGCGCGCAAAATGCTCTTCCATGACGAAGCGCCGCCGCCAGGATTCGTTACGTGCCTCCTGGCTTGAGATAAATTCGTCGAACGGTATCGGCCGGTTCTTGGTCCACAGCCCGCCGGGCGAGCGAAAATCGGGGATGCCACACTCAGTTGAAATCCCCGCGCCGGTGAACGGCACGATCGTGCCGGCGGCGTGGACCAGTTCCTGCAGGCGCGCTATGGCACTGTCCAAGTCGGACGCGATCATGGCTTAAGACCGAGCTTCAAAACGATAGACCTAGCTTCATAACGACTTGGGCCTGTCATACATTTTCGGCCACTAATCGACCAGCGGAGGCTCCAATGCGGTATCTGCATACAATGCTGCGCGTTCGCGATCTGGACGCGGCGCTTGATTTCTACTGCAACAAGCTCGGACTCAAGGAGGTCCGCCGCCGCGTCGACGACAAGAACAAGTATACCCTGGTGTTCCTGGCCGCGCCCGGGGACGATGAGCTCGTGGCCAACGGCCCCGCTACCCGCCAAGCGCCGCTCGTCGAACTGACCTACAACTGGGATACCGAAGATTACGGCGAAGCGCGCCATTTCGGCCACCTCGCCTACGAGGTCGACGACATTTACGCGCTTTGCGAGAAGCTGATGAAAGCCGGCGTCACGATCAATCGCCCGCCGCGCGACGGTAATATGGCCTTCGTGCGTTCGCCGGATAAGCACTCGATCGAGATCTTGCAGAAGGGCTCGCCATTGCCGCCCAAAGAGCCTTGGGTTTCGATGCCGAATAGCGGGAAATGGTGACTCAACGGGCTCTGTGCCCGAGCGCCGCGCGACGCAATAGTTGCGCCGCCGACCCGGGAGCGCCGCAGAAACCCGTCCACGACTAACCGGCCCTTTGCTTGCCGCTCTCCGCAAAGGTCTCTATATGTCGCGCGCTTTAGGCGTGATCCCGAAAAGTAGGTACCGGGTTTTTCGGAAAAGGTCATGCTTAGAGAAAACTAGCGATATCTCGCTAGCCTAATGCGCCCTTCGTCTAGCGGTCCAGGACATCGCCCTTTCACGGCGGAAACACGGGTTCGATTCCCGTAGGGCGCGCCAGTTTCTCATCGCGCGTTGCGGCCGCGCGCGAATCACGGCGACTGATCATCACGGGCCCGCTTGAACCGACATCGCACCCGACCTGAAAATGCAAAACTGCCGCGAAGCTCGCGCTTCGCGGCAGACCCATTGTGCGCGCATTGGTAATGTAACTACGTACGCGGCCATATAGGCAGCCGCTTGGTCTCGGCATGGGCAGGCCGTCCGGCCATCCAATTGGATACTGGGCACCGCCGTTGACGGTTTCGATCTCGTCGGCGTTGAGTTCGCGGACTTCATCGGTCATCGACATTCCCCTCTGATGTACCCTCAATAGCCAAATTCTAGCTGCGTTTTTTCCGTTCAGATCATCGTTTTGTTTGCAATCTATTCGCTTTCGACTGAATGCAGTTCACGATAGCCGCAGCGGTACTATTCGCTTATCGTGCGGCACGCCTTGGCCGGCTCACCGCAGCGGCATTTTCACGTGGCCGTAGGTGTAACCTGGAACGTAAGGCGGCACGGCAAAGAAGTTGTATAAGCCACGATACGGATCGGAATAATCGTAGTACTGGTCAGACAAACGATAATATGGGTTCGCTGCCGTGTGACCCGCTGTGGTCTCGTTGAAGCCGGGATGGAATGGTTTGCCGTGCGGCGTTGGCACGCCTCGCGTTTTTGCCGTCGCGAGCGACGTTCCACCAAGCAATAAGGCCGCGGCGACTGCGATCCGCGCTAGTTTTGTCATACTGTTTCTCCGGGCCAATTGCGGGCCCGAGAAATAACATACGCCCGGCCACGACTGTTTCCCAGACTGGACTTGCCGGCTCGTCAAGTTTTTTGTCGAGGAAGGTGTCCCACGCGCGGCGCGGGAGGATGGGGACCGTTGACGTTCAGCGGTTCAGCCCCGCCCCGGCAGTCCCCTGCGCGGGCGGCCGCGCGTTCGAATGACGTTGTGCTTTCTTTGCGGGCGGTAAAGGAACTTGAGCAGGTGCGCCTGTGTCTTCCGCACTGACGCTCTGTGGCGGGGGTGGCTTATAGGTATTATTTTCAACGCAAAAATCGTGGGTGCCGCCGAGACTGGCCTTGCACTGTTCAAGGCTGTCGAATCCGCAATTATCAACCACATCGCCCAAATCCACCCTGGCGCACCACGGATAATTTTGGGCTTGAGCGGCAGAGACAGAGAGGACCGCCGCAGTGATAAAGGTGAGCGCAAAAAGCGGAGACTTCATTTGTTGCCCCTGCGTCGACAATTGTGGCTGGTAGTCCATGATTGTGGCTGAGAGATGGACCTTAACGCCGGGCCCGGCGCACGCAATACATTGAAGTTGACGCTATATTTTGCCTAAAGCCCTGCGGCGCCAACTTCAGCTTCGACGGCACGCGTTTGAATGTCCGACCAGCAAGGCGACAAACAAATACTCTGGGATCGCGTCACCGCGACGGTCCAAACCTGTCCGTCGACTGACAATTGAATCGCCGAGCGCGCACGCACTTCGCCCGACCTAGGAAAGCTGATTAGTTAGCGACTGCGCCTTCTTCGGGAAAGCGCTAGGCGGCGCGGCGGCGCTTTGTAAATATCGGACGCTCGAATCTGACTTTTTGGACGGTTTCGACGCCGGAGCCGTCGTGGCGCTGGGCTCGCAACAACCCCTCCCAGCGATGTGCCAAGCGCAGCCAAAACTCTCGATCGTTTTTGTCATGCGCGTCCGCGGCGAGTTTTCTGCACTGTTGGACTTGGTCCTGGAAGAAGTCGGAAGTTTCGATCATTGCGGTCACCACAACAAAAGCCCCGCTCACCGGGGCTTCGATGAAGCAAAAACGCGGCAACTGGGCATTTGTTCCGACGGATCAAAGGAAGAGTCACGCCGGCGGAGGCGTCCCCCGGGATTGAGACCGCCTTAGTTTACCGGCGATTGCAGAGCCGAGAATATTCAATCGCCTGTGGGATTGCCGCGCGGCACGCCGTTTACCTTCGATTAACCATGTAAGCCCATGGTCGGGCGCATGGACACCGACGCCCCGCACCCGCACTGCCCGTTCTGTGGCTTGCCAATGCAATTTAGGCGTGCGGCTTCAAAGGACAATCTGGGTTCCGTCTTCCCCAGCTTCGACTGTCACTGGTGCGGCGTTGTACTC
>JBKPIZ010000191.1:0-6938 GCA_046730495.1 Pseudomonadota bacterium | reverse complement strand
TCATCATGTTCCAGAACGGCCGCGCCGGCCGTGGCTTGTCGTTGCCGACACAGGAATCGATCAGGATATTGTGGCCCGGCGTCTTTATGACGAAGCTTTGCACGCACAGCACCAGATTGCCGCTGGCCGGATCGATGAATGTCGGCTGCAGCCAGGCGCGGTTCTCCTCGAGGAGCTCCTTGGTGAGCGTCGGGAAGAATTCGAAGACGTCGAAGAACGGCCCCTGCTGCTCGACGACGGGATAAATGGTGGTGTCCGCAAGTGCGATTGCCGTCGTCACGGGGGTGCTGCCCTCAGCCTGATCAGGATACGGCAGATGTTAGTGGTATGGCAGGCCCGCGCCTAGCCCGCGCCGTAGCCGGCCGGGGATCGCTGTTTCCGACCGCCGCTGCGCAATCCCGCCCCTCCGTTCGGTACGCCGGCGACACTCGCGCGGTCGGCGCCGCCATCGGCAAAATGTTGCGAGATGCGGCGCGGCGCTCGTAGTGAAGGCTGAGTCGCAAGGTGGTGGGAGCCCCGGGAGCGCGGCGACGGTCGCCGGATGGATATCGTGAAGAAGTAACATGCCTTTGCCGCGCGCTTCGAGCCGCTGTATCGCCGCGGCGATTATCCGCTTGGCGCCGATGCGGTGATGCCAATCGTCGGCGACCGTATCGGAGGAAAAAACGATCAGGCCGCGCGCCGCGAGCTCGCCCTCGACAACATCGGATCGCGCCAGACCGGGAATGCGAAAGAACGGCGCGAGATATTTCGGATCGCCCAAGGCCGCACTGACGTCGGAAATGCCCCAGTCGATCTCTTGCCGCATCCTTTCGACCGGCAATTGGCCGAACCGGGTCGGGTGATCCTCGCTGTGCGTGCCGATGGTGTGGCCTTCCTCGTAAATGCGGCGCACCATCGCCGGGAAAGCACGGGCCATTTCGCCGACGAGGAAGTAAGTGGCCTTCACGCATTGCGCAGCAAGGATGTCGAGGATTTGGGTCGAGTAGGGTGGCAGCGGACCGTCATCGAAGGTCAGCACGACTTCCTTGTCGTTGAGCGGAAGCGAGTCGGCATATTGCATGCGGCCGATCCGCGGATTTTGCGCGGGATCGAGCGCCAGCACCCGGCTCGTGCCAAGGGCGTCCGGGCGGCCGGGACAGTTGGCGTCAGCTTGGCCGGCGGCCTCTTGCGTGGCTTGCGGAACGGCGGTTTGCGTATTGGTCTCCGCTCCGGCTTGCGAAGCGGCGACTTGCGTTGGCGATTTTTGGGTTGGCGATTCCTGCGCCACAGCCAACTCCGTGCACAGCGGGACGGCGCTCGCCAACGCAAGCGCCGCCGCCAACAAAGCTGTCCCGGCTTTGCTCATTCCCGGCCCCGACACGCAACCCCCGGCAGTAGCGCCGAACGGTCGACCAATACAAATCTCCAAAGCGCACGAATCCGGCCGAATCTTAGGATTGGCCGACATTAACGGCGCGTGAACGGCCGCACGCGCTCCCTGCCTTGACTGTTAATAAATCTGATAAATCCGTGGTTTGCGGCCTGCTACGGGGCCGCTCGACCGGGCTTTGTGTCAGGGGTTGGCACCGTTATCTTTAATGCCAGACTTTTGCGGTTAGCCCACCTGGGAGCGAGTGATGCTATCGAACAGCCTGCCGGGTCTCGACTTCGGGCTAGGCAGCGACATTGAAATGCTTCGCGACACGGTGCGCGACTTCGCGCAGGAAAAGATCGCGCCGCGTGCCGACGAGATCGACAGGTCCAACAGCTTTCCTCGAGATTTGTGGCCGCAGCTTGGGGCGCTTGGTCTACTCGGGATCACAGTCGAAGAGGAATGGGGTGGCGCCGGGCTCGGCTATCTCGCGCATTGCGTGGCCATGGAGGAGATTTCGCGATCCTCCGCCTCCGTCGGTCTTTCCTATGGCGCGCATTCAAACCTGTGCGTCAACCAGATCCGCCGTAACGGCAGTGACGAGCAGCGGCGGCGCTATCTGCCGAAGCTCATTTCCGGCGAGCAGGTCGGCGCCTTGGCGATGTCGGAGCCCGGTGCCGGCTCGGACGTCGTTTCAATGCGAACGCGCGCCGATCGCAAGGGCGACCGTTACATCCTCAACGGCTCGAAAATGTGGATCACCAACGGGCCGCTCGCCGATACCATGGTGGTTTACGCCAAGACCGACCGCACCGCCGGCGCACGCGGCATCACCGCTTTTATCGTCGAGAAGACGTTCAAGGGATTCTCAACCGGCAAGAAGCTCGACAAGCTCGGCATGCGCGGCTCCGACACTAGCGAGATCGTTTTCACCGACTGTGAGGTGCCTGCGGATAACGTGCTCGGGGTCGTCGGCAATGGCGTCAATATATTGATGTCCGGTTTGGATTACGAACGCGCCGTCTTGGCCGCTGGCCCGCTCGGTGTGATGCAGGCGTGCCTCGATCTCGTCATTCCCTATCTGCATCAGCGCACCCAATTCGGTCAGCCGATCGGCCGTTTCCAGCTCATGCAGGCCAAGCTCGCAGACATGTATGTCACGCTCAACGCTGCGAAGGCTTACGTCTACGCGGTCGGCAGGGCTTGCGACAACGGGGAGACCACGCGCGAGGACGCTGCCGGCGCCATCCTTTATGCCGCGGAGCGCGCCACCTGGATGGCGCTCGAAACCATCCAGTGTTTGGGCGGCAACGGTTACATCAACGATTATCCGGCCGGCCGGCTTCTGCGTGATGCAAAGCTTTACGAGATCGGCGCCGGCACCAGTGAAATCCGCCGCATGCTGATAGGGCGAGAAATTTTCGAAAAGACACGGTGAGGGACATGAGAGCCCGAGTTTTCCTGGCGCTCGCAATCTTAATGTCGGGAGTGCCATTGACCGGTGTATACGCGCAAACGCGCAAGCCAACTGTGCAAGAGGTGGCGGCGATCCGGAACTGCGCGAGCAAATATCAGGATGACGTGGACGAGGGCGAGCGGCACTGTGTGTTCAATCTGGTCGCCACACCGTGCACCAATACGCGGGAAGGTTCTTCCAATCTCGGCACGGCAGACTGTTATCGCGTCGAATGGGTGATCTGGGACAACCTTCTCAACGAGAACTTCAAGAATCTGATGGGCGCACTGGATAACCAGCAGACCGCAAAGCTGCGCGCGATGCAGCAAGCCTGGATCACCTACCGCGACACCACCTGCAACTTCTACATGGACAAAATTCAAGGTTCGATGGCGATCCCGATGGGAGCGGCTTGCGCGGCGCGCGAAACCGCCCGGCGGGCGCTGCTTCTTCGATTTTTCGGTCAAATCTAGGATGCAAGGCCGTTCAGCCCAGCCGCCGATCATATTCCAGTACCGCATTGAGCAGGACCTGCGCGCCGGCGGCGCATTGCTCGAAGCTCGTCCACTCCGCCTCGTTGTGCGAGATCCCGCCGTGGCTCGGCACGAAGATCATGGTCGTTGGCGCCACGCGGGCGATGTACACCGAATCGTGGGCGGCGCCGGAGACAATGTCGCGCGAGGAAAAACCGGCGGCTTCAACCGCGACGCGCACGCAATCGATCAAGTCCGGCGAAAAGTGCACCGGCGGTGAGGCCCAGATCCGGTTCTCGCGATAGGTGAGCTGCAGCGGCGGCAGGACTTCGGCCAGCGCTTCACGTAATTGCATTTCCATGAAGTCGAGAACTTTATCGTCCGGATGGCGAAAATCGACGGTGAAGAATACCTGGCCGGGAATGACGTTGCGGCTGTTCGGCCGACTATCGATCAGACCGACAGTACCCACCGCATCAGGAATGTCTCGCGCAATCGCATCGATGCGCTCGATCATTCGTGCGGCTCCGACCAACGCATCTTTACGCAGCCGCATCGGCATCGCACCGGCATGGGCTTCCTGTCCCGTGACCGTCACCTCGTACCAGCGTACCCCTTGCGCGCCGTGCACGATCCCGATCATCCGGTCTTCGTGCTCCAGGATTGGTCCCTGCTCGATGTGCAGCTCGAACATGCCGGAGAATTTGCGCCCGCCCGCCTTCTCGATGCCGCGGTAACCGATGCGCGTCAGCTCCTCGCCGAAGGTTTTGCCCTCGCGGTCGGCGCGGGCATAAGCGAAGTCCGGTGTAAAAACGCCGGCGAAAACCCCGGAAGCCAGCATAGCTGGGGCAAAGCGCGCGCCTTCTTCATTGGTCCAGTTGACGAGCTCAATCGGCGCGCTCGTCACCCGGTCGTTATCGTGGAGCGTCCGCAGTGCTTCGAGTGCCGCGAGGACGCCAAGTGGGCCGTCAAATTTGCCGCCGGTCGGCTGGCTGTCGAGATGCGAGCCAACCGCGATCGGGGGTAGGCCCGAGTTTTTGCCGGGCCGCCGCGCAAACATATTGCCAACCTCATCGACGCTCACGGTGCAGCCAAGCGCGGTACACTGCGCCTTGAGCCAATCGCGCACTTGCCGATCGAGATCGGTCAGCGTGAGGCGGCAAATGCCGCCTTTTGCCGTGGCGCCGATCTGCGCGGTTTCCATCAGCGAGTTCCAAAGCCGCTGGGCATCGATCTGCAGAAGCTTCACGTCCAAAACTCCTTCAGGGGCGGGACGGGCGAGGCTTCGTGATAGCGGCCAATGGCCGACTAAGCCATCGCATTACTCTGCCATCGGCCGAGGTGGGGGCGGCTGCTGGCGTACTAACTCATTGAATCTACGGCGAATCAGCTATGATGGCGCGCCTGGAAAGCGCGGGAGCAAGCGCCATGCTGCGCGTGCGGTTGAAAGCGGACGGACGCCTGGTCGAGGTGCTGCCGGACGGCAGCGAGCGCCCGATCGCCAGCGATCCGCGCGCAATTGCCGGCGCCGCGCACCAAGCCGCCCGCGCCGAAGAAGCCCGCTATGCGCGCAATGTGCGGGGGCGGACCGGCCTCACGCAGGCTGCCTTCGCCGCACGGATCGGGGTGCCGGTCGAGACCGTTCGTAATTGGGAGCAAGGCAAGCGCTCGCCGCGCGGTCCCGCCCGCGCACTCCTCAAGGTCATCGAAGAAGCGCCTGACGCCGCCTTCGCGGTGCTCGCCAAAGCGCGTTAAAGCCGCATAACACCTTCGCTCGGCAAGGGCTGGAATTGCCGCCGGCAATCGCCGATGCTGCCGCCCGCCCGCGGCATCTGCGGCATTTCGTGGAGGTTATTGTCAGCATGGACGTTATCGAAAGTCATGGCGCGCGTATTCCGATCCTCGGCTTTGGCACGATGACGCTGAAGGAGGACGTATGCGTGCAATTGGTCGAAGCATCGCTCAAGCTCGGCTATCGGCATCTCGACACCGCGCAAATGTACGGCAACGAGCGCGAGGTCGGGTCCGGCATGCGCGGTTCGAGGCTTAAGCGCGAAGATATTTTTCTCACCACCAAAGTCTGGTTCACGCGCTTGGCTGCCGGCGATTTCGAGCGCTCCGTGGACGAAAGCCTGGAGCGCTTGGCGCTGCCATGGGTCGACCTGTTGATGATTCATTGGCCGAACACGCAAGTGCCGCTTTCGGAATCGATTGCCTCCCTGTGCAAGATGAAGAAGGCGGGGCTGACCAAGCATATCGGCGTCGCCAATTTCAACATCGCCATGATTGAAGAGGCGGTCAAACTCGCAAGCGAACCGATTGCCGTTTTGCAAATCGAAACGCATCCCTATCTCGATCAGAGCAAGGTGATCGCGGCGGCGCGCCGCCATGGCATGGCGGTCGTCGGCTATTGTCCGCTGGCGCGCGGCAAAGTGCCTGCCGATCCGACGCTGCAGCGGATCGGCAAAGCACATGAAAAGACGCCGGCACAAGTAGCGCTGCGTTTCCTCGAGCAGCAACAGATCATTCCCATCCCGCGTACGTCTAGGCGCGAGCGGCTTTCGGAAAACCTCGGTAGCCTGGATTTCAAGCTGAGCGAGGCGGAAGCGGTAGAGATTGCAAAGCTCAAGCGCCCGGATTCGCGGATCGTCAGTCCACCGCAGGCGCCCAAGTGGGACGCATGAGCGCGCCAATTCCGAGGGTCGCTGCGAGCGGCGCCAAGATTCCACTCCTTGGGCTCGGCACCTGGGATCTACGCGGGCGCACCTGCGCTCACATGGTGGAACAAGCGTTACGGCTCGGATATCGCCACGTCGACACCGCAGAGATGTACGACAATGAGCGCGAAGTGGGCGAGGGCCTACACGCCTCCGGCATCAAGCGCGGCGATGTCTTTGTGACGACCAAAGTCTGGCCGTCGCATTTCGCGCCGCGCGAGCTTGAGCGTGCCGCGCGCGATTCGCTCGCACGGCTGCGCCTGCGGGAAGTCGATCTATTGCTGCTGCATTGGCCCAATCCGCAAATCCCGCTTGCCGACACGCTCGGCGCGTTGTGCAAGGTCAAGCGCGACGGGCTCGCCCGCCACATCGGCGTGTCTAATTTCACGGTCAAGCTTCTCGAGGAAGCCGTGCGGCTTTCGACCGAGCCGCTCGTCTGCAATCAGATCGAATGCCATCCCTTTCTCGACCAATCGAAGGTGATAGCCGCCTGCCGCGGGCATGACATGGCGGTCGTCGCCTATAGCCCCATCGCACGCGGAGGCGCGCGCACCGACAAGCTGCTGGCACGCATCGGCGCCGCGCATGGCAAAACCGCAGCGCAGGTCTGCCTGCGTTATTTGGTGCAGCAGGACATTGTCGTGATCCCGCGCACCAGCAAAGAACAGCGCTTATCTGAAAATGCGGCGACTTTCGATTTTGTGCTGAGCGCGGCGGAAATAAGGGAGATCGCGGGGCTGGCACGTCGCGACGGCCGCATCGTCGATTGGTCCTATTCGGGCCGCGCGCGGTGGGATTGAGGCGGCTTTTTATGCAGTCGACTGCTCTCGGCCAGGAATCATCTGTTTTTGACCGTCAGCGCGCAGAGGATCGCGACATGCGCCGCCTGGGCGCGGCGCCTCTGGATCGGCGTCGCCAACGCGGCGTTTTGTTGGTGA
>JBKPIZ010000190.1:0-11049 GCA_046730495.1 Pseudomonadota bacterium | reverse complement strand
GTTGCTCTAATGATTCGCTCAAATCGGTCGTGCGTTGACGCAGCTCATTGAGTAGCCGCGCGTTCTCGATGGCGATGACGGCTTGTATCGCGAAATTCTTTACCAACTCGATCTGTTTCTCTGTAAAAGGCTGCGGCTTGGTCCTTGAAAGAAAGATCACACCGATGACTTTTTTCTCGCGCAACAGAGGGACGCCGAGCCCCGCCCGGAATCCGCCGATCTTTTGCAAGTCTTGCCGGGTGAAATCTGGATCGGCCAGAACATCGCTAACATGGACCACGCGGCCGTCGATCGCCGTTCGACCCGTCACGCTGCCTCGATCGACCTTTACTGGATTGGCTTCTACGAACTTGTGATATTCAGGTGTAAACCCGAAGCGCGCGGCCGCGCGAAAGACTTCACCATCCGGGAGAAAAATAAAGGCATCCTGGGCCTCACAGAGGTGAGTCGCCGACTTAACCAGGGTATCGAATACCGTCTGCAGATCGAACGATGATCGGCTGATGACTTTGAGGATTTCCGCTGTGGCCGCCTGTCGCTCGTGCGCATCATGCAACTCGCGGGCAAGCCGCGCGATCTCGGTTTTCTGATCGCCAGCCAATGAGGGACGGCGCGACACTGGCGCTTTGGCGCGCTTTGACACGCCTTGGGGGTGAGGCGCCTTAGGCAACTTACCGCTCGCTTTGGACCGCCGTATCATGACCTCACTGAGGCTTCGGCTAAGCCGCTCAAACAATCAATCTACACCTAAAAGACCCTCAATTGTCATTGCAGAGAAAGTCGCAGAACCTCATCTAAAAATCGGCATTTGCGGATGATATCAAAGCCGCGTCTGCAGCCGCCGCACGAAGTCGGGCAGCCCGACCTGGCGTTTGCGTTTGAGCCGTTCCGCCGCAAGAATCCCGCGCAATTCGCCTAAGGCTGCCGTTTTATCACGATTGACGATGACATAGTCGTATTCCCGCCAATGGCTCATCTCGTGGGCGGCCTTGGCCATCCGCGAACCGATGACGGCCTTGCTGTCCTGCGCACGGCGCTTGAGGCGGCGCTCCAACTCCGTGGCAGTCGGTGGCAAAATGAAGACGCTGACAAGATCAGTGCGCTCATTCTCGCGCAGCTGCTTCGTGCCTTGCCAGTCGATATCAAACAGAACGTCGCGGCCAGACTGCAGAGCCTCGATTACTGGCCGCCGTGGCGTGCCGTACCAATTTCCGAATACTTTCGCCCATTCCAAAAGTTCGTCCTTTGCGACCATAGCATCGAAGCGCGCGCGATCAATAAAATGATAATCACGGCCGCAAATCTCGCCCGGGCGCTTGGGCCGCGTGGTCACCGATATCGAAAGCTCGACCATACGATCCGATCGCAACAGCAAGCGTGACAACGTCGTTTTTCCCGCCCCGGACGGGGAGGACAGTACGAACATCAAGCCACGCCGTGTGATCTTGTTTTGACCGCGTCGCCCTTGGGCCATCGTTATTCCACGTTTTGAACCTGTTCGCGAAATTGCTCGACTGCCGCCTTGAGCTCCAAGCCGATATTCGTGAGCTCGACATCATTGGCTTTGGCGCACAGCGTGTTGGCTTCGCGGTTGAATTCCTGGGCCAGAAAATCGAGTCGCCGACCGATCGGACCGCCTTCCTCGATCAGCCGCCGCGCCTGCGCCAGATGGGCGGTGAGGCGATCGAGTTCCTCGCGCACGTCGGCCCTGGTCGCGATCATGATCGCTTCCTGGTGCAGCCGGTCGGGATCGAAACGCTCCGATTGCTCGAGCAGCGCCGCAATTTGCTCGGCAAGCCGGGCGCGAATGGCGTCGGGCCGGCGGCCCGGGGCCTGCTCTGCGCGTTCGATAAGCGTGCCGATCTCATCAAGCCGGCCGGCTAGAACACGACCGAGCGCGGCGCCCTCGCCGCGGCGCATTTCGACAAGCGACGCTAGCGCGGCGGCAAAACCGGCAATCACCGCCGCCTCGGCGCTGCGCCGCTCGGCTTCGTTCTCCCCGGCATCGGCGATTTCGAGGACGCCTTTGAGACTCAAAAGCCCGTCGAGCGAAGGCGGCGATGCTTTGATCTTGGTCCCAAAATCGCGCACGGCCGACAAGATGGCTTCGAGGACCGGCGCATTGACTCGCACGGTCGGCGTCGCGCCGTTGCGTTCGACGGTGAGGCTGGCTTGCACCGAACCGCGGCTGAGCGTTTGGGCGGCGCGCGCGCGAACCGCGAGCTCAACCGCGTCCCAGCCGGCAGGTGTGCGCAACCGCACATCCAACCCCTTGCCGTTGACCGATTTTATTTCCCAGGTCCAGGCGTAAGGTCCGGATACGCCATGGCCGCGAGCAAACCCGGTCATGCTCGAAAGTGCCATGGGACCCCGCCAGCGAGAGATGCGCCCGAACTTATCGACGACGACTGCCGGTCACAAGCTTGGAGCTCGAAATCGAAACCGGGTGTGATTAATGGGGGGCGGTCGCGTGAGGCTTCGAGGCGCCGGCGCGCGGCGGTGGCGCCGCCGGCGCAGCAGCCGCGGGCGACGGCGCGGGTTGTGCCGCGGTCGGCGCCATCTGATCACCGATAGGGACCTGATCCTTCTGATCAGATTCGATCGATCGCAGCCGGGCCACGTTTTTCTGATGCTGCTCGTAGGTCTCCGCGAAGGCGTGCCCGCCGGTACCGTCCGCGACGAAATACAGTTCGCGGGTGCGCGCCGGATTTGCCGCCGCCTCGAGCGAGGCGCGACCGGGATTGGCGATCGGGCCGGGCGGCAATCCATCGATGATGTAGGTGTTGTATGGCGTCGGCTGTTCGATTTCGTTTTTCATGATCGGGCGCCCGAGCGTGCCCTTGCCGCCAACAAGCCCATAGATGATCGTCGGATCAGACTGCAACTTCATCCTTTGCTTGAGCCGGTTGACGAAAACAGCGGCGACGCGCGTGCGCTCCTCCGGCTTGCCGGTCTCTTTCTCAACCAGTGATGCCAGCACGACGAGCTGATCCGGCGTTTTGAGCGGCAGGTCCGGCGCGCGATGCTCCCAGATTTCATGCAACAGGCGCTGTTGCGCCTGTTGCATGCGCTGAACCATCTGCTCGCGGGTAATCCCGCGCGCGAAGTTGTAAGTGTCCGGCAGCAAGCTGCCCTCGCGCGGAATTTGCTTGATGTCGCCGGCCAATACATTGTCCTGCAACAAGCGTGCGACAATCTGCTCTGAGCTGAATCCCTCTGGAATGCTGACCTGGTGGGCCACTACTTTGCCTTCGACGATCGTGGCGACCACGTCGCGCACACTGGAATGCGCCTTAAATTCGTACTCGCCGGCCTTGAGATCCTCGCGCGCCTTGAGCACGAGTACGCTGCCGATGAACAGCCATGGTTGATCGATGACGCCTTCGCGCGACAGGATATCGGCGATGTCGCGCATCCCGGAACCACGCGGAATGTTGACGATGCGATCCGCCTGCAGCGGACCCGTGGCCTCGAAGCGTTGCTTGCCGAAAAACAGCGCGATACCGGCGGCCAAGGCCACAAGAACAAACGCGCTGATAACGGCGTTGCCGATAACGACCAGCGGATGCCGTGCGCTCGCCGAGCGGCGCGCCGGCACATCCACCCTGTCGGGCTCGATCGCCGCTCTTGGGCTGCGGGGCATGGCACGAGCCGCCGGATTGTTCAGGGGGTTAGCTCCGGTCACCGCCGCACATCCACTCCTACGATCCGCATGACCGACTTCGTGATCACAGAACGAAGATCGATTGCAGCTTTTTCGGCAATCCTGCCGCCGTCTCCGGCCTGACGCCACGAGAGCCAAGATCGGCCGTGAATCGCAGGTGAGTGCGGAACAAATGTGGCGGTCTGCAAAAGCATCGCATTATTGCGTCAGTTTGCGGAAGATCAGCGAGGCGTTCGTGCCGCCGAATCCGAATGAATTGGAAAGCGCGACTTCGACCGGTCGCTGGCGCGCCGTATGCGGCACCAGATCAATCGATGTCGCGACCGACGGGTTGTCGAGATTGAGCGTCGGCGGCACCACGCCATCGCGCATCGCCAGGAGACAGAAAATGGCCTCCACTGCTCCAGCAGCGCCGAGAAGGTGGCCGATCGAAGATTTGGTGGAGGACATTGCAATATTGCCGGCAGCATTGCCGACAAGCCGTTCGACGGCTTTAAGCTCGATCTCGTCGCCAAGCGGCGTCGAGGTGCCGTGCGCATTGATGTAGTCGATATCGGACGGCGAGATGCCAGCGCGACGAATTGCGGCGCTCATGCAGCGGAACGCGCCATCGCCGTCCTCGGCCGGCGCCGTAATGTGGTAGGCATCGCCCGATAGACCGTAGCCGATAAGTTCGCCGTAGATGCGCGCGCCGCGTCGTTGCGCATGCTCGTATTCCTCAAGCACAACGGCACCGGCGCCCTCCCCCATGACAAAGCCGTCGCGATCTCGATCGTACGGCCGCGATGCGCGCTCAGGCGTATCGTTAAATCCCGTCGAAAGCGCGCGGCAGGCGGCAAAGCCGGCGAGCGAAATCCTGTTGACGGGTGACTCCGTGCCGCCAGCCACCATCACGTCGGCGTCACCAAGCGCAATCAGCCGGCCGGCATCGCCAATCGCGTGAGCGCCGGTCGAACAGGCCGTGACCACGGCGTGATTGGGACCCTTGAGCGAATGCGCGATCGATACATAACCGGAGGCGAGATTGATCAGCCGGCCCGGTATGAAGAATGGCGACACCCGCCGCGGGCCGCGGTCGCGTAATATCAGCGCGGTTTCGGCGATTCCCTCCACGCCACCGATCCCCGAGCCGATCAGAACGCCGCTGGTGATCTGGTCCTCATATTCGCGTGGATGCCAGCCGGCGTCGTTGAGCGCCTGCGCTGCCGCAGCCATGGCAAAGATGATGAAGTCGTCGACCTTGCGCTGCTCCTTCGGCTCCATCCAGTCGTCGGGATTGAAGCTTCCGTTCGCGCCGTCGCCGCGCGGCACCTGGCCGGCGATCTTGCAGGGAATATCGGATACGTCGAACTTCTCGATGCGCTTAATGCCGCTCTCGCCAGATCGCAGCCGCTGCCATGTTTGTTCAGTCCCGCACGCGAGGGGCGCCACCAGCCCAAGCCCTGTGACCACCACGCGTCTCATCGCGGACACTCCCGGCGAACGCAGCCCGAATATCTTCCCGCCGCATATTGACATATGCGGCGGTCACGGCAGTCCACGTCCCTCATGAAAAAATGCGGGCCGGTGACCGGTTAGCTCTTAGCGTTCTTTTCGAGAAATTTGATGGCGTCGCCCACCGTCAAAATGGTCTCGGCGGCATCGTCGGGGATTTCGCAGCCGAATTCTTCCTCAAAAGCCATGACCAGCTCGACCGTATCGAGACTGTCGGCGCCAAGATCGTCGATGAAGCTGGCGTTCTCGGTCACCTTATCGGGCTCGACGCCGAGATGTTCCACGACGATTTTCTTCACGCGCTCGCCAATATCACTCATCGTTCCAACCTCATCTTGCAACGCGACCCGTCAAGCTCGCTTTGATTCTGTCCAACTCATTCATTGAACTTGCCGACAGCCGTGGGTCGACACCTGAGTCAGAGGCGGACGTTGCGCCCGGCGCTCCGGGAATCCGGCTCCCCCAGCCCGAGTTCGGTTCGGTTACCACACTTCAAAACGGTTGACCAGCGCGCCGGCGCGGCGTCCTCAACATCTGTTATCGCGTTCAAATCATGGCCAGTCCGCCATTCACATGCAACGTCTGGCCAGTCACGTAGCCGGCCTCGTTTGAAGCGAGAAAAATGACCGCCGCAGCCACTTCGGCAGGGGTTCCGGCGCGGCTTGCCGGAATTTTTGCAACGATGGTCTCCCGTTGCTTGTCGTTCAGTTTGTCGGTCATTGGCGTCACGATGAATCCGGGGGCGACGCAATTGGCGGTGACGCCGCGCTTGGCATATTCCTGTGCCAAGGCTTTGATCATACCGGTAATGCCGGCTTTGGCGGCGACATAGTTGGCCTGGCCGGGATTGCCGGTTATGCCGACCACAGACGTGATCGCGATAACGCGCCCGAACCGGCGACGCATCATCCCGCGAACCGCGGCGCGCGACAGCCGGAAGGTGGCGGACAGGTTGATGGCGATGACCTGCTCCCAATCTTCGTCGCGCAATTGCACGAGCAGGTTGTCTCGCGTGACCCCCGCATTGGCGACAAGAATATCGAGCTGACCCATCGCCTCCTCGGCGCGCGGCACCAGCGCTTCGGTCTCGGCAGTATCGGCAAGATTGGCGGCAAGGATATGCACGCGGTCGCCAAGTTCGGCGCCGAGCCGATCGAGCACCTCGCGCCGCGTTCCTGAGATGGCGACGGTAGCACCCTGGTCATGAAGGTGGCGCGCGATCGTGGCGCCGATTGTGCCGGTCGCCCCGGTCACTAGTGCGGTCTTTCCGGTGAGCTCGAACATTTTGACTCCCTGGCCTTCGGCCGGCTCAGCAATAGCTCAGGCAGGCGAGGCTTTGAATTTGGCGATGTCGTCAGGCAATCCAATCGCGGTGGCCGATGCGCCCTCGGCAATGCGCTTGATCAGACCGGTCAGTACTTTTCCGGCGCCGATCTCGAAGAATGCGGACACGCCGGACTGCGCCATGAACAGCACTGATTCCCGCCACCGCACCGTCGCGGTGACCTGTTCGACCAGATTTTGCACGATCTCTGCAGGCTCTTTGATCGGCCGTGCCGGCACGTTGGCGACGACCGGCACGAGCGGCGCTTGCACCGAGACCTTGGTTAAGGCTTCCGCCATGACGTCAGCGGCCGGCTGCATCAAGGGACAATGAAAGGGTGCGGACACCGGCAGCATCATCGCTCGTTTCACGCCGCGCGCCTTAGCAAGCTCCACCGCGCGTTCGATTGCGGCCTTCGCCCCCGACAAAACAACTTGGCCACCGCCATTATCGTTGGCGGTCGCGCACACGCCAGCGCTCGAAGCTTCTGCGGCGATCGCCCTCGCCTCCTCCAGCTCGATCCCGATGAGCGCCGCCATGGCGCCGACGCCGACCGGAACGGCTTTTTGCATGGCGCGGCCGCGGATGCGTAGAAGGCGCGCCGCGTCGGCAACCGAAATTGCGCGCGCGGCGGCGAGCGCCGAATACTCGCCAAGCGAATGGCCGGCGACGAAGGCGACATTGCGCCCGATATCGAGACCGGTTTCTTGTTCAAGAACCCGCAAAGCCGCGATCGAAACTGCCATCAGCGCCGGTTGGGCGTTTTCAGTGAGCGTAAGGGTCTCGGCCGGACCGCTCCAGATCGTGTCGCTGAGCCGCTCGCCTAGAGCGGCATCGACGTCGTCGAATACTTGGCGGGCCGGAGCAAATGCCTCGGCCAGAGCCTTGCCCATTCCGACGGCCTGGCTGCCCTGGCCCGGGAAAACCAACGCAATTGTCATCGGCTACGATTTGCCCCTTGGAGATCACGACGCGCGCAAGGCAGGCGCGAAAAATACCGCCATGACACTGATGTCAAGGCGATCACGGTCGGTTGGCAGGCAACAAGGAGGCCCGGTCCTGGTCTGGCGAGATGCTGTTTGGCGCGGCCTTGCCTTTCTGGATAGGCCGCGTATAAGGCCCGTTTCCGCTCGACCCCGGCCGGGGGCTGAACGGACGGCCGCGCAGACGCTCGTTCTTGGGATTGTTCTTGCACGGTAGGGCTTTCGAGTCCGGCGTCCGGTGTTCCCGCCTTCAGAGCATTCGAGCCTTTCCCGAAGGGTTCGAGGGGCTTCGCGCCCGGGCGAGCATGGCAGACAGGAAAGGGCAGCTATGCCGTTCTATGAACACGTCTATCTTGCGCGCCAGGATGCCAGCGCGCAGCGGGTCGATGATTTGACCGCGCAATTGAAGGGCGTCGTCGAAGGACTCGGCGGATCGGTCAAGAAGACCGAATATTGGGGCGTCAAGTCGCTGTCCTACCGTTTGCGCAAGAACCGCAAGGCGCATTTCACGCTGATGGATATCGATGCGCCGCCGCCGGCAATCAACGAAATTGAGCGCCTCGAACGGCTCAACGAAGATGTTGTGCGCTATCTCACGATCAGGGTCGATGCCCATGAAGAGGGCCCGTCGGCGATGATGCGGCGCACCGAACGCGATCGCGATCGCGACGAACGCCGCGGCGAACGGGGCGATCGTGGTGACCGCGACCGCGGTGATCGTGGCGACCGCGGTGATCGCCCGCGGGATCGCGACCGTCGCGGCCGCGACGATTCCGATGAAACCGACAACGAAGGCGAGGAGTAACCGATGGCAATGTCACCGCAGGCCGCCGGCGGCCGTCGCCCGTTCTTCCGCCGCCGCAAGAGCTGCCCGTTCTCCGGCGCCAATGCGCCGAAGATCGACTACAAAGACGTCAAGCTGCTGCAGCGGTTTGTTTCCGAACGCGGAAAAATCGTTCCGAGCCGCATAACGGCAGTTTCAGCGAAGAAGCAACGTGAACTGGCCCAGGCGATCAAGCGCGCGCGGTTTCTCGGCCTGTTGCCCTACGTGATCCGCTAAGCGAGGTCGCCATGGAAGTCATTCTGCTCGAACGTATCGCCCGGCTGGGCCAGATGGGCGATGTCGTGCGCGTGAAGGACGGGTTCGCCCGCAATTTTTTGCTTCCGCGCGGCAAGGCGCTGCGCGCCACGGACGAAAACCGCACGCGCTTTGAAAAGATGAAAAGCGAGCTCGAAGCGCGCTCGCTCACGCTCAAGTCCGAAGCGGATCAAGTGGCCGGGAAACTCGACGGCAAGAGCTTTACCGTTTTGCGCCAAGCCTCCGAATCCGGCCAATTGTTCGGCTCGGTGTCGCCGCGTGACCTCGTCGCCTTGCTCAGCGAGGGCGGCTTTCGCGTCAATCGCAACCAGGTCGCGCTCAACGCGCCGATCAAGAGCATTGGCCAGCACAAAGTACCGATCGCGCTCCATCCCGAGGTGGAAGTTTCGATCGGCGTGATCGTCGCGCGCAACGAAGATGAGGCGGCCCGCATCGCACGCGGCGAGGATGTCATGCAGCTGCGCGAACCGACCGAACAGGAGGCAGCCGTGATCGCCGCGGAAGCATTCTTCGAACCGGGAGCCGGCGAGGCGGCGCAACCGACGGAAAGCGCCGAGGGGCCCGAAACACCGCCGCAGGACGAAACTGCCGCAGCGGACCGCCGCTGAGGCCGAACCTAGCCCCACGTTCAGTAAATCAGTCAGGAATATTGTCGCGCGGCACAAGCGCGTTGTCGTTCGACTGGGAATCGGCCGACACGCTAGCGCTTGTCGTTGGCCTCGACTCCAGAGTTTCGCCGGAACTCGGCGACGCGCCGGGCGCGGCAACGACAGGAGCACGCTCTTGTTGGGCAGGCGCCGTCTCTTCACGTCCCGGCTGGCCTCCCGGGGTCGGTTTTTCCGGTTCGGATTTAGCCGACGCCGCCCGAGGCTTGGTCTCGTGGCCTTTGGCGTCCTGGCCCTTGGCCTCCTGCCCCTTCGGTTCCTCTGACTTGGCCCGCTCCGGTTTCGCCGCCGGTGCATTGCCGCCGGCGCTGATGACGTAGGCGGCGAGCGCAGCCGCCTGTTGGCTGCTCGTCGCATAGTGCTCGCGCAAGAACAGGGAAAGGGTGAGGCCGCTGCGGCCGTTCGCGAGCCCGCGCGTGCTCTTGTGACACACCGCGCAATAGTTCGCGAATAATTCGGAGGCAGGCTTGCCCTGATCGATATTGGTCTGGCTCAGCGTCGGTCCCGCGACAATCACGGCAACCGCCACGACCGAAGCGAGCCCGATCACGGGCATAAGACGCCGGAACACGCTGACCCCCTCAATTCTTTCCCGCTTAGAAGGCATACTTACCCCAATTGCGAACCGGTACGACAGTCACGTTGCCGGCATCGCCGCCCGGTGTTCTGCGCCATTGCTGGTCAAGGAGGATTTTGTTTTAATAACGGCAATAACAAGACTCCACCCGCGCAAAGGCGTGATCAAACGGCCCCGGCGGCAAAGCATTGATCGAAGCGCCAATCGTAGGAGGCTGCACAACGGGCGGTGTGAGTGGAAACGGCCGTGGATCGTTTATTGTTCATATTTTTACGCCGGTTTATCGGTCGCGGGTCGCTTACCGTCACGACTGCGCGCGGCCGCATAGGCACTTTCGGCGACGGAACGGGACGCCCTGTCGCGATCCGGTTTAGCAACGCTGCGGCCCAGCGCGGGGTGTTGTTCGATCCCGAGCTGAAGCTCGGTGAAGCCTATATGGACGGCACGCTGATCGTCGAGCAGGGCTCGATCGCCGATGTGCTGGCGCTGCTATTGGGCCAGGAGCATCTTGGCGCACACAATTGGGCGCTGCCGCGTGCGCTGCGCTATTTGTTCCGCCGCCTGCAGCAATTCAATTTGCGCTCCCGCGCGCGGACCAATGTCGCACACCACTACGATCTCGACGGTCGGCTCTATTCCTTATTCCTCGACGGCGACCAGCAATATAGCTGCGCCTATTTCGAGCGGCCCGATCAGTCGCTCGATGACGCACAGCTGGCGAAGAAACGTCACCTCGCCGCCAAGCTGCGGATCGCTCCCGGCGCCAAGGCGCTCGACATTGGCTGCGGCTGGGGTGGACTGGCGCTCTATTTAGCCGAGGTCGCCGGCGCCAAGGTCACCGGCATCACGCTGTCGCAGGAACAATACCAGCACGCCCGGAATCGAGCCCAGGAGCGCGGCCGCCGCGACGTCGAATTCAGGCTGTTGGACTATCGCGATGTGGACGGCCGATTCGATCGAATCGTATCAGTCGGCATGTTCGAACATGTCGGGGTCGTCTTTTACGACGCCTTCTTCAACCAGTGCGCTAAGCTTCTTGCCGATGATGGCATCGCGCTGCTGCACACAATCGGTCGCTACAGTCCACCCGGGATCACCAATCCCTGGATCGCCAAATACATCTTCCCCGGCGGCTACATTCCGGCCCTGTCGGAAGTCCTCCGGGCGATCGAGCGGGCAGGCCTGATCGTCACCGACGTGGAGATTTTGCAACTGCACTACGCCGAGACACTTAAGGCCTGGC
>JBKPIZ010000189.1:0-6788 GCA_046730495.1 Pseudomonadota bacterium | reverse complement strand
GTCGATAAGATTGGCCAGCGCCTGACTGACCAATTCGCGATTGCCGCGCACCGGCGCCGCGGCGGGAGCATCGATCTTGAGCGCAATCCCCTTCTCGTCTGCAACCGGTTCGTAAAGCTCGCCGACGTCGCGGGCAATTTCCGAAGCGTCGAATTCGGTCATGTTGTCGCGCGCTTGCCCGGATTCAGCGCGCGCGATCATCAAGAGTGCGTCGAAGGTCCGAATGAGATCGTCGGATTCGGCGATAGTGGATTCCAACGCGGCGCGATAGCCCGCCTCACCCGTCGCGCTGCGCAGCGCTTGCTCGCAGCGATTGCGCAGCCGGGTCAACGGTGTCTTGAGGTCGTGGGCGATATTGTCTGAGACCTCCTTCAGTCCGCGCATCAATGCTTCTATTCGTTCGAGCATCGCGTTGACATTGTCGGCCAGCCGGTCGAGTTCATCGCCGGTGCCGGCAACCGGCAAGCGACCGGAAAGGTCGCCGGCCATGATCGTCTGCGCGGTCCCGGTCATGGCGTCGATCCGGCTGAGCACGCGGCGGCTGACAAAGAATCCGCCAACCAAGCCGAGCACGATCACCAGCGCTAGCGACCACTGACCGGCGTTGACGACGATGCCAAACAGGCGTTCGCGCTCATCAAGGTCGCGGCCGACCAGCAGATGAAACCCGCCCGGGAGCTGCACGACCCGGACCAGCGCCCGATGCTCGGCGCCTTCGGGTGCTTCCAGCCGATGGTAATTGGTTTCGAGCCAGCCCGGATGATCGAGCACGCCAGGCTGCAACGAGCCGACATTGCCGGCGAGACCTTCGCCGCTCGGTGTTGTGACCAAATACAGACTCGAGCCTGGACGGCGCGAACGCACATCGACCACGACCACCAAACGCCGAAGCCCGCCTTGTCCGTATTGTTCCGACAATCCGTTGACCTCGCCGTTCACCGTCGCCGTGATCTGTTCGGTAATGAGCCGGCGCGTGTTGAGCGCGAAGTAGGCCAGCAGCGACGCCGCGAACAAAACGAAGATACCGAGATAAACGAGCGTCAGCTTGAACGCAGTGGTTCGGAGAAGTTTGCCGAGTGCGGTCACGTTATTTGATCTCGGTTTCGGAGAAATCGTCTTCCCAGAACTCGAGCGATGCCCGTTTGCCGCTCTGCTGGTTGGCAGCCTCGGCCCGACGCAGCTCCACCCGGCGAATCTTGCCGGAAATGGTTTTCGGCAGTTCAGCGAATTCAAGCCGCCGTACGCGCTTAAAGGGCGCCAGGCTCGCGCGGCAGTGACGGAGAATCGACAAGGCGGTGGCGCGATCCGGCGCATGGCCGGGGGCGAGCGCAAGAAACGCCTTCGGTACCGCGAGCCGAAGTGGATCTGGCGACGGCACCACGGCGGCCTCGGCGACGGCGGGGTGTTCGATCAAAACACTTTCGAGCTCGAATGGGCTGATCCGATAGTCGGACGATTTAAAAACATCATCGGCGCGGCCGATATAGGTCAGATATCCGTCGTCATCCACGGCGGCGACGTCGCCGGTGCGGTAGACCGGATCCTCAGTCGCACGCGAGGGAACGGCGCTGCCGTCCTGCCCCTGATAGCCTTGCATGAGCCCGGTCGGCCGCGGTTGCAGTGTCAAGCAGATCTCACCTTCCTTGACGGGCGCGCCGTCGAGATCAAGAAGGGCGACGCGGTATCCCGGCTGCGGCCGGCCCATCGAGCCAGCTTTGACCTTTTGCCCCGGGCTGTTTCCAACCAAGGCCGTCGTCTCGGTTTGTCCGTAGCCGTCGCGGATGGTGATGCCCCAGGCGTTCTTGACGCGCTCGATCACCTCGGGATTGAGCGGCTCGCCGGCGCTGATGAGCTCTCTGATCCGGACCGGCCAGGCGGAGAGGTCCTCCTGAATCAACATGCGCCAAACCGTAGGCGGGGCGCAAAATGTGGTGACGCCGCAACGCACGATCGCGTCGAGCAGTCCGCGCGCATTGAACCGACGCTGATTGAAAATAAAAACCGCCGCTTGCGCGTTCCACGGCGCGAAGAAACAGCTCCAGGCATGCTTGGCCCAGCCAGGCGAAGAAATGTTGAGATGCAGGTCGCCGGGACACAATCCGAGCCAATACATCGTCGACAGGTGGCCGACGGGATAGCTTTGATGGCTGTGCAGTACCAGCTTGGGCTTGGCTGTCGTGCCGGAAGTGAAATAGAGCAGGAGCGGATCCTGGACATGCGTTTCGCCGTCGGGAGTGAAACGCGTCGACGCGCTGTAAGCCTTTTCAAACGGAGTCCAGCCGGCTACCTCGGGGCCGACCACGATGCGCGTGTAATCTCCGGGCAGATCGGCGAATTTTGCCGCAGCTTCCGCACTGGCAATTACGTGTCGAACCCCGCCGCGCGCAAATCGGTCGTTGAGATCGGCCGGCGTCAACAAGGTAGTCGCCGGGACAATCACAGCGCCGAGCTTCATAGCCGCCAGCATGCATTCCCATAGCGGCGCGACATTACCAAGCATGACGAGGATGCGATCGCCGCGCCCCACCCCGAGCCCCCGCAGCGCGTTCGCGACCTGGTTCGAGCGCTCGCTTAACGCGCTAAATGACAGCTTGACCTCGCTGCCCTCCTCGTCAACGAGCCACAGCGCCGGCTGGGCGTTATGACGCGCCATTGGGTCGAAATAATCGAGCGCCCAGTTGAACCGATCGAGCTTCGGCCATGCAAAGTCACGGACGGCGACGGCATAGTCTTCCCGATGCCGGAGCAAAAAATCGCGAGCCGAGATGAAGGGGGCGGAGCGCTTTAAATTCGCGTCCACTGTTACGTTGTCGCCCATGGATTTCCCTGGCCCTCTTCCTCAATCGATTTTTGTCTACCGCGCCCCGTCACGAATCATGTATCCCGCGCCGCGCACGGTGTGCAGCAATGGCTGCGTGAAACCTTTATCGATTTTAGATCGCAAACGCGAAATGTGCACGTCGATCACGTTCGTCTGCGGATCAAAGTGATAGTCCCAGACGTTTTCGAGCAACATGGTGCGGGTAACGACTTGCCCGGCGTGCCGCATAAGGTATTCGAGCAAGCGAAACTCGCGTGGCTGCAATTGCACTTCCTGCCCGGCGCGGCTCACTTCATGCGATAGGCGGTTCAACTCCAGGTCGGCCACGCGATAGACCGTTTCCTCGCCACGGCTGCCGCGGCGGCGGCCGAGCGCTTCGACTCGCGCCAACAGCTCGGAAAATGCGTAAGGCTTGGCCAAGTAATCGTCGCCGCCGGTGCGCAATCCTTTGACGCGGTCGTCAACCTGACCGAGCGCAGACAGAATAAGGACGGGCGTTTCAATGGACTTTGCGCGCAAGGCCCCGATCACCGAAAGACCCTCGCGCTTAGGCAACATGCGGTCGACAATCAACACGTCGTAGTCGCCGTCGAGCGCGAGCTGCAGCCCTTCCTCACCGTCGCCCGCATGATCCGCAATATGCCCGGCTTCGCGGAACGCCTTCACAAGGTACTCGGCCGCGTCGCGATCGTCCTCAATGATGAGAAGGCGCATGGTGGATCGTTCGCCGCATCTTAAAGAACGCGCACAAAGCGCTGCCGCCCAATGATAATCCTACCGGAGCCGCCATAATAGCGAGGGGGTGGCGAGCGGCAGGCCCGCCACCCCCCTCTACCCACTCCACCCCGGCGGGGGCGACGAATGCCGGTCGGTAGAGCCGGTAATTGCGGGGACGGACCTTGCGATCCGCCCCCAGGGTACGCCCGCCAGCGGGGGCGACGGATGCCGGCGGATGCCCCTTTCACCGAGAACCCCATCCGGCGCAGGAAGCGGATACGGGCTCCGTCATGCTTTTGCGCATGACCGCGCTTGTCACAGCGCGTTCATGCTCAGGCGTTGCCGAGCGGGAGCGCGACAAACTTTGTGCCTTCGTTCGATTTCACCCTGAACAGAACCGTGTGCTTGCCTTCGCTACGCGCGTCGGAAAGGCTTTTGCGAACATCCGCCGGCGTCGTCACCGCTTTGCCGCCGACTTCCAGAATGACATCACCGACCTGGAAGCCATGCTCGGCGGCAATGCCGCCGGCATTGACGGCGGTAACCACAACGCCGTTGCCACCGCCGGAGACCTTGTTGCCGGGCGCCAGCGTGATGCCGAGATTGGGCATGTCGCTGTCGGGCACTTCGCGCTGATCGCGCTGGTTCTGCTCGTTTGACGCCTGTTTGTCATTCGGCAGCGTACCGAGCGTGAGCGACACCGTTTTATTTTGCCCATTGTGGACGACGTCGAGCTTGACGGTTGTGCCGGGCGACATCGTGCCGATCTTGCGGGCGAGTTCGCGCGGATCGTGGACGGGCGCTTCGTTCAACGAGGTAATGACGTCACCGCTGGCAATGCCGGCTTTGGCCGCCGGGCTATCCTTCTGCGGCTCTGACACGAGCGCGCCAGTGGCTTGCTTCAGCCCCAGGCTGTCGGCGATATCGGGCGTCACCGACTGGATTTGCACACCAATCCAGCCGCGCGTGACGCTACCTTTGTCGCGTAACTGCGCAATCACGCTCTTCACCGTGTCGGCCGGAATTGCGAAAGCAATACCCACGGAGCCGCCGGACGGCGAGAAGATCGCAGTGTTGACGCCGATCACGTTGCCATCGACGTCGAAAGTCGGACCGCCGGAATTGCCTTTGTTCACCGGCGCGTCGATCTGAATGAAATCGTCGTAGGGTCCAGCGCCGATGTCGCGACCGCGCGCTGAGACGATCCCGGCCGTCACAGTACCGCCAAGTCCGAACGGGTTTCCGACCGCGAGAACCCAGTCGCCGACCCGCGGCGAATTATCAGTCAATTTCACAAACGGGAAATTGTCGCCCTCGACTTTGATGAGCGCAAGATCAGTACGTGAATCGCTGCCGATCACCCTGGCGGTGTAGGTTTTACCGTCATCGGTGGTGACTTGAACGTTCTCGGCGTTCTGCACGACGTGATTATTGGTGACCGCATAGCCGTCGCGCGAAATAAGGAAGCCCGAGCCTTGGCCGGTGATCGTCTCGTGGCCGCGCGGGTTGCCCGGCGCGCCAAACCGCTTGAAGAAACGCTCGAACGGCGATCCCGGCGGGAACGGCAGATCATCGTCGCTGAGGCCGGGCTGTGAGGGCTGATCTATCTTTACGCGCACCGAAATCACTGCCGGCTTCACCTTCTCGACGATGTCGGCGAAACCAACCGGGCGCTGCGGCAGCTGTTGGACCTTTTCCGTCAAATTCTGCGCCTGCGCCGCATCCGCGAGCGCACTGGGTGCATAGCTATTCGGTGAGAAAACCAACGTAGCGGCGGCAAGACTTGCCGCCGTGGTCAGAAGCGCCACGCGCCGCGCCGATAAAGTGAAACGGGATCCTCGCGAACTATCCTTCATGCATATCTCCAGATGCGGCCGGTTCCGCATAGCGGTTGCTGTTGCAGCTGAAGATGGGGCGGCGCGCCTTACGGCGCTCTGTCGGGCGGATTAAAAATTGGTAATGTTGACGACCTGGAATAAGTTCGTTGTCACAAGTGCTTAGGGATGGCAGTTCAAAGTGCAGTTTACCCGCCTGGGCGACGCGCAAGTCAAATCCGCGTAAGACGACGAGGCAAGTGCGGCACCCGCTAAGGACCGGGGCTGTCGGCCAGGATTTTTTTCAGCCGCGCCCGCTCGGCCGGGCTCAAATCGGGGGTCGGCTCCTGCACGCGTCCACGCCGGCGTGCAGCAGCAACCACAAGCAACGCAAGTCCACCGAGCAGAAGTCCGGGCGGCAAACTCCAAAGAATTGCTGTGCGCCAGGACAGCCGCGGCTTGAGCAGCACAAATTCGCCGTAGCGCGCCACCAGAAAGTCGAGCACTTGCGCATCGCTGTCGCCAGCCTGGAGCCGCTCGCGTACCAAAACGCGCAAATCATGTGCCAATGGCGCGTCAGAATCGTCAATCGATTCGTTCTGGCACACCATGCAGCGAAGCTGTTGAGACAAAGTGCGTGCCCGAGCTTCCAGTGCCGGGCTCTGCAACATCTCATCCGGCTGCACCGCCGCCAATAACAATGCTGGGGTGGAAAGAAGAAGAACAACCGCGAGCAAGAAACCGCGTCTCATTGTCATCCTGCCGGGCGCAGTGCCGCCTTCGCTTTGGCCGGCTGCGGCGCACCGACGCGAAGCCGGCGGTCTGACAGTGATAGCGCACCGCCTACGAACATGAGTGCCGCGCCAAGCCAGATCAGCAACACCTGCGGTTTGAAGTAGAGTCGCACCGCCACGTTGCCGTTTTGCATCGGATCGCCGAGCGAGAGGTAGAGTTGGCTGACGCCGCGCGTCATCAATGCTGCCTCGGTCGTCGTCATGTTGCGGGTCGGGAAACTGCGCCGACTCGGCTCCATGACGCCGATCAGATCGCCGTTCATGCGATGGACGATAAAGCGGCCGACCACGTCGTGATAATTCGGACCTTGCCGGCCAAACAGGCCGGCAAAGGTGAGCCGATAGTGGGCGATGTCCAGATTATCGCCGACTTTCATTTCAGCGATCCGCTCACTGCCCCATGCCGTCGCGGCGACGATGCCGAGGAGAGTTACACCAAGACCGAACTGCGCAAATGCGGTGCCCCAGGCCGCGCGCGGGAGGCCAATAGCGCGCTGCAACGCCGCTCGGAACGGCAGGCGCAAGACGAGCGTCCGCTCCACAATGTCGGTAACCGCGCCGGCCATGACGAAAACGGCGATGCCGGCTCCGAATGGCGCCAGCACCGGTCCGCCTTGCTCGAGTGCGAAGGCCGCGGCCATG
>JBKPIZ010000188.1:0-4318 GCA_046730495.1 Pseudomonadota bacterium | reverse complement strand
CGAGCGAGTCATTTTGGCAATGGCCAAGGTGCCGCGACACGAGTTTGTGCCGATCGAGGTCCAACAGTACGCTTACCTGAACAGGCCAATTCCCATCGGCTTCGATAAGACGATCTCGCAGCCGATGATGGTTGCGGTGATGACCGATCTGCTGGAGCTCAAGCCTGACGACGTGGTCCTCGAAATCGGCACCGGACTCGGTTATCAGGCCGCAGTGCTCGCCGAGCTGGCGGGCAAGGTGTACAGCGTCGAAATCATCGACGAGCTCGCTCAACGGGCAGTCCGGCGGTTGAAACAACAGGGCTACACCAACGTCGAAGTCCGCATCGGCAACGGCTATGCGGGCTGGCCCGAGCACGCCCCGTTCGACAAAGTGATGGTGACGGCTGCGCCGGACCTGATTCCTCCTCCACTGATCAACCAGCTCAAGGTCGGCGGAAGAATGGTGATCCCGGTCGGCTTGCCCGTTGCTCAGCAGCTTGTCCTGGTCGAGAAAGACTTGAACGGCAAGGTCACAACGAAGGAAATTATGCCGGTACTGTTTTCAGTGCTCGAGGGATCGGACCAGCCTACATTCCGGGCGTCCTGATCAAGACGTCGCCGACGAAGTGAAGTGTTGCCAGCTTTACGCTCGCGACTGAGATGATCGGCAGGCGCACTTAATAATTGTAGATCGATCGTCGGAGCCCGCCTTTTATTGCTCGAACAACGTCTCGCGTTATGCGGGGACTTCATTGCTCAGCAGGATTAGCTGAGGCCCGTTGTTTCTTACGTTGCCGACCATTTTGTCGACCGGCCAAACTTTCAATGCCTCGTCCGGGCACGGCTTGAGTAACGCCAGTAATTCTTGCTCGCTCACCGGTTCCTCACCTAGCCACTTCGGCCACTGATTTTCGGCGAGGATGACCGGCATACGGTCATGCAGCTCGCCCATCGCGTTATTCGGCTCGCACGTCAAAATCGTGCAACTTAAAACTTCTTCACCGCTTGTCGGCGATTTCCATTTCGCCCATAAGCCGGCCATCACCATTTGCGCATCCTCCGCCATGGCGATTGCGTGGGGCTGTTTCAGCTTTCCTTTGGCATCAAGCTTCTTCCACTCGTAGAAACCGTCAGTGACCACGAGGCACCGCTGGCCGCGCTGCCAAGCATCGCGAAATGCCGGCTTGGTCGTAAATTCCTCTGCGCGCGCGTTGAAGGTCGAAAATTGAAGCTTGTCGTCTTTGGCCCAGTGGGGAATGAGGCCCAATTCATCATCTTTGGTACGCGCTCGCCATTCACCAATCGAATGGCAACGAGCATCGGTGCGGTGGGAGGCTTATTCCAATCTGGCTCAAAGTTCGGCGCGGCAGAGTTTGGCGCAAACTTCAAGCGAATCTTGATTTCCGAATAGTCGGAGGATAGGCGCACTCTGCCGCACATTATTCTTTCCCTTTGGCTGCTTGATATAGTTCCCAATCGTGCTGCGCCAACACCATGCTCGCCTCTACCAGTTCTTCTACTCGGTGCATCGCAATTTCCCGCTCCACAAATTCACCGAGCGCAGTCGAATTTATCGACGCGATCCACGTTGTTGGCTGCCCGCTTCGGTCTCGGCGAACCACTGAGCCGTGAAAAGCCACGCCGCTTTCGAGCGACCAACCCTCGCACATGCCGCGACCCCAGCGGGTCCATTGACCTCGACCCATTGGATTTGCGCTCGGAAATAATGTTCACGTTATGTTCTCATCGAAGTGGTTCACAAACGCCGGGTGTTCAATCGCGTGGGCGAGGAATGATGCGGCTTCGCTCAGTCAATGAGGGGGCGATGAGTTGCCGAATTGTTTTTTGGAGCGCCATGAGAAAGGGACCGGTTAATCCCGGCCGAAATTAAAGGTTGAGACACCTCATTTTACTGGGGCACTGTGGGCTTCCGGATGTTGGTTCGACCGCACTTCAGCTCGCATAGTCAGAGCGCTCGCATGCAGCCCCTCAAAAACGGCTCTCGACGGTCCTTACTCGCACCTACTAATTAGCGAACGGAGGATGATCGGTCACAGGTGGGCTTTTTCGGAGAGGGTGATCTGGCAATGACAGTTCCGCAAAAAACTGAAATGCTTGGTATCTATCCTGCGAACTACCATGAGGCGCGCGACCTGTTTCGTCAGGCGGCGCAGGATCTTGGTGCTCATCTCGAAAACCACGTTGTGCTGAGCGGCGCCGAATATGGTGGTGATTTAACAATAGATGTGGCTATCGTGGGCATCGAAGATCCTACTTGGTCATTGGTTGTATCGTCTGGCTTGCACGGCGTCGAAGGATTTTTTGGATCTGTACTACAAACAGCTTATCTGCGGCAGGTGCAACGTCAGGACGTTATCGATTCCAAAGGACAATTAGTTCTCATTCATACGATAAACCCATTCGGCTTTTTTGCATTACGGCGCGTCAACGAAGACAACGTCGATCTCAATAGGAATTTTCTCGTTACCGGCGAGACATACAGTGGCTCGTCGCAGCTATACAAGGATCTCGATGGTTTCTTAAATCCAGCATCGCCTCCCCACCAGTTCGACGGTTACCTAGTAAAGGCTCTGTGGAATATCGGTCGTTTTGGGTATTCGAAATTGAAGCAAATCGTTGCCGAAGGACAGTACGACTATCCCAAAGGAATTTTTTTCGGCGGACACAAAACTGCACAATCCACCGCCATTATCGAAACCAACATATTGAGGTGGGCACGAGGCCGCCACGTCGTTCATCTAGATTTCCACACCGGGCTAGGTAAGCATGGCAAGTATAAATTGCTTGTCCCAGGGAAGCGCAGCCAAACCGACTTGACATATTACTCGACGTTCTTGGGACCTAAGATCGAACACCTCGGAAGCGATCGAGGAATCGCGTACAAAACAAAAGGAGATTTTGGGCAGTATGTTCTTTCGATCTCAGGAACTACAGACTACCACTTCTTCTTCGCAGAGTTTGGTACGTATTCAGGCATTCGTGTCCTCAAGGCGCTTCGTACGGAGAACCAAGCATCTTTTTTCAGTTCGCAGCCCAGTGTCCGCGAGCGCGCGCGAGCCGAGCTACTTGAGTGCTTTTGCCCAAGATCACTGGTATGGCGCCAGTCGGTTGCCAAACAGGGTTTACAACTCCTCCAAGCTGCCGAGAAAATGGCGTCGCTGCTTGGTTCTCGAGCGATGCTTGATGGAACCTAAGCAACTCTCGAACAAGGTAGCTGTCGTCTGAGATGCAACCACCTCTTGAATTCGGCCTTTGAAACAAGCTTTGGAAAGCCAACGGGGAATCGTATCAGTCCCATCTACTTTCCGGAGTCCGGAACGACGCGAGCTTACATTGTCAAGTTGCGTCGTAAGGATCAGAATAAGGGCTCAGTACAGCATCAGCGCGGAGGAGACGGTTATGACAACCGCGATTACACCTCAAGGACCGATCGAAATCGTCGACCGCTCCTCAATGATTACAAAACTGAACGAGGGAGTAGTGCTTCGGCCGCGAGAAACGGCGATCGTCACCATCGACATGCACCGTGGCCACCTCGACATGGAGGTCGCCACCATGGCCGCCAAGCCCGAGGACGCCAAGCGCGTGATCGCGAACGCTAAAGAGATGCTCGATTTCGCCCGCGCAAAAGGAGTGCCGATTGTTCATGTCAAGCTGGTATTTCGAAAGATTCCGGGAATCGGAAGCGAAGGGATGACCCAGCCATTCTGGCATACGCTACACGAGATGGTGACCGAAGAAGACCGCCTTACCCCAGGGCGCCGCAGCACGGTCGATGGCCATAACATCAAGGGTTCGCGAGGGACTGAAATCATTCCCGAACTCTTGAACGATGCCGATTACGTCATCGACAACAAAAAATGGCTTGATTGCTTCTATGGCACTGATCTGAAGTCGCTGCTCGAGGTTCTCGGCATCAAGAACGTGATCCTGATGGGGATCAACACGAATACCTGCGTACTGAACACGGCTTTTACGGCGTTCAACCACGACTACAGAGTCGTCGTTGCTTCGGACTGCGTAGCCAGCATGTACGGTGACGACCTGCACGTGTTGGGACTACAGAACGTTGCCAGGTGTCTCGGCTGGGTGCTCTCGAACGAAGATATCAAAGCCAAGCTTGAAGAAGGCGCCGCTCGTAACGACTAGCTCTCTGAAAGCTCGAAGGCGAACGCTCGCGCGAGGACGGCGTCTGATGTCTGGTTTTTGAGCCTTTCGGACACCCGACGCGAGTTCGCTCTCTAGGCAGCCGACAGTTCGTGCCCACAACGCTATCTGCGGACGAATCTAGCGGTGGACTGGGTCTAATGGCCAT
>JBKPIZ010000187.1:0-14493 GCA_046730495.1 Pseudomonadota bacterium | reverse complement strand
GATCATGGGTCCCGCGCCCGAGGTGCGAAACGCCGGAGCTCCTGAGTCACCAGCACAGGCGCCCAAGCCAGCGGCCAGTCCTTTGCTCGCCGGATCAAATAATCTGATCTGCAACGGCCCCGGCTGACCGGTAACGACCAGGGTGGCGGCGCGCGCGGTGCCGCCGGTGCGGCCGTCGCCGCGCACGGCCACGCCATAGCCGGCGACCACAAGCGAATCGCCGACCGCAACGGTTTCGCTGCCGCCAGCAATGAGCGCCGGAGAAATTCGCGCCGGGAGCGGTTCGGCAAGTTTGATCAGAGCAACGTCGGCGGTCGCGAGGTGGTTGAGTAGTCGCTTTATGTCAAATTGCGGATAGCGTTCGATGCGGGCGATGGCCTTGAGGACAGGCGGCTGCCCGGGCTCGCTGCCGAGCAGCCCGTAATCGCCGCCAGGCCGCACGCAATGCGCCGCAGTCAGCAAAACGTCGCGGCCGATCGCCGTTGCGGTGCACGCTGATGAGCCGACAATCATAACGACAGAACGTCCGAACTCGCCGGGTGCCGGCGGCGCGCCACCTACCATGGCTTGCGCACGCCCCGGAAGCTGCGCGCCCGCGATGCCAGCAGCGACTGCAAGCAAGAGAGCGGCAAGGCAGCTGCCGCAGCGCAGATCCGCGGCCCTAAATTGCATCGCCTTTGCCTCATTTTGCCTGTCCGATGCCCATTTAGTGGCCAAACGCCGAATTCGCCTTAAACCGGCCGTTCACGGCAGGTTCACTGCGGCCCGCTTAGGACACATATCATGGCCGCCGTGCACCGATTCGCCTTGGGCGCCCCCTTGCTGCTCGCCTCGGTTATCGCGACCGCCGCCGCGCGCGGCGAAGAGGCGCGTTCGGTCCGCGCCCCATCCGAGCATGCCTGCCTCGATCAGAAGGAGCGCCGGGCGGAGATAGCGTCAGGCGGGGTCATTCGCCTCGCCGCCGCGATTCACGCGGCAAAAAGCCGAATGCCGGGCACCGTGGTGCAGGCGCGGCTGTGCCATGGCCAGGATGGCCTCGTCTATGTGCTGACAGTTCTCGCCCGTGATGGCAAAGTGGCGCGCATAGTCGTCGACGCGGTCAAAGGCACCCTGGTCGGCGAGCGCTGAGCGGAGCTATTTCTTGCGGCTTCTTGTTGTCGAGGATGATCCCGATCTCAATCGGCAGCTCGCGACCGCACTGACGGACGCGGGCTACGTCGTCGATCGCGCCTTCGACGGTGAAGAGGGACACTATCTCGGCGAGAGCGAACCTTACGACGCCGTGATCCTGGATATTGGCCTGCCCAAGATGGACGGCATCTCGGTGCTCGAGGCCTGGCGGCGTGCCGGCCGGGCCATGCCCGTCTTGATCCTCACCGCGCGGGATCGCTGGAGCGACAAGGTGCAGGGCTTCGACGCCGGCGCCGACGACTACGTTGCCAAGCCGTTTCACCTCGAAGAAGTATTGGCGCGCGTGCGCGCGCTGCTGCGCCGTTCGGCAGGCCACGCCAAGAGCGAGTTCACCTGCGGCCCGGTTCGCCTCGATACCCGCACCGGTCGGGTCGCGGTCGACGGCAATCCGGTGAAGCTTACGTCGCATGAGTACCGGCTCTTGTCTTACCTCATGCACCATACCGGCCGTGTGGTCTCTCGCACCGAACTGGTCGAGCATCTTTACGATCAGGACTTTGATCGCGATTCCAATACCATCGAGGTCTTCGTCGGGCGCATTCGCAAAAAACTCGGCGTCGATGTCATTCAGACGGTGAGAGGGCTCGGTTATCTGCTGACGCCGCCCGATGCGCGCTAATTCGCTTGCGGTCCGCTTGTTCCTGTGGGCCACGGCCTGGACGGTGGTCATCCTCATCGCCACCGGAATTGCCCTGTCAACGCTGTATCGCCATGCGGTCGAACGGGCATTCGACCGGCGCCTCGACGTCTATCTGCGGACGCTGGTGGCGGACGTCGCCTCGCCCGAAGACAGCGGTGACAAATTTCCGCAGTCGATCGGCGAGCCATTGTTCGAGTTGCCGCTCTCGGGCTGGTACTGGCAGGTCACGCGTCTCGACAGTAAAACGCCAGAAGTGCATTCGTCCCGCTCGCTGTGGGATTCCAATTTGCCGCGTTTGGCGGCGGACAAAAAAGCCAGCGAACCCGAGTCCCGCCAAGGCTATGCACGCGGCCCGGAGGATCAGGACTTGCGCCTGGTCGAGCGCAATATCGATCTCGGCGCCGACGGCCGTTACCTCGTCGCGGTAGCCGGCGACGCCTCCGAGATCGACGACGAGACGCAAGGTTTCAATCGCGCGATCATCCTTACCTTCACCGCCCTGACGATGGCGCTGCTGCTGACCACCGCCTTACAGGTGCGCTTCGGTCTTGCGCCGCTCGCCCGCATTTCCGAAAGTCTCGCCGCAATCCGCTCCGGCCGCGCGGAGCGGCTGGAGGGCGAATTTCCTGTCGAGATCGCTCCTCTGGCGCGCGAGACCAACGCGCTGATCGAGGCCAACCGCGAAATTGTCGAGCGGGCGCGTACGCATGTCGGCAATCTCGCCCACGCGCTCAAGACACCGCTGTCGGTGATCGTCAACGAGGCGGCAACGCGCGGCAGCGATCGTTTCGCCCAAAAGGTACTGGAGCAAACGGATATCATGCGCGATCAAGTGGCGCGGCAGCTGGAGCGGGCGCATCTGGCCGCGCGTTCGACCCGGATCGGCGCGCTGGTCGATGTTTCGCCCATTGTAACGGCGCTGGCGCGGACGATGGAAAAGATTCACCGCGATCGCGAAATCGCCATCGACATTGACGTGCCTGACCATGCGCGCTTTCGCGGCGAACAGCAGGATCTGGAGGAGATGGTCGGCAATCTGGTCGACAACGGGTGCAAATGGGCGCGCTCGCGCGTGGCCATCGAGGTCGTGGCCGATCCGCCGCCGGCAAGCAGCGAAAAGGCGCGGGTGCGCATCATCGTCGACGACGATGGGCCAGGACTGTCGCCGGCCCAGCGCGAGCAGGTTGCATTGCGCGGCCAACGCCTCGACGAGACCAAGCCGGGCTCCGGGCTCGGGTTGTCGATCGTGGTGGAACTTGCTGGATTATACGGCGGCGTTCTCACTCTCGGCACGGCGCCGATCGGCGGACTGCGCGCCGAACTTGCGCTGCCCGGCGAGTGATAAATACCCGCAATCTTGAGCTACGCTTTACCGCTTGCGCTCGGCGCGATTGCGCGTGCACGATCGGCGATCAGCCGCTGACCGACCGATCGATAGGGGAGGGCCCGCCATGAAATTAAAAACCACAAGGCGCCGTTTGCTTGCTGGCGTGATGCTATTGGCGTCGTCCACCGCCGCCCCGCGTATCGCCCGCGCTCAGCAGGCGCAGTGGGCGTACAAATATGCAAACAATCTGCCGGAAACGCACCCGATGAACCTTCGCGCGCGGGAAATGGCGGCCGCAATCAAACAGGAGACCAATGGCCGTTTCGATCTTCAGATCTTCCCAAACAGCCAGTTGGGTTCGGACACCGACACGCTGAGCCAGATCCGCTCCGGAGGAGTCGAGTTCTTCACGCTTTCCGGCCTGATCCTTTCCACGCTCGTTCCAGCCGCGTCGATCAATGGCATGGGATTCGCGTTTCCCGATTACGATACCGTCTGGAAAGCGATGGACGGAGATTTGGGCGCCTATATCCGCGCGCAAATCGCCAAAGCCAACCTGATTGCCATGGACAAGATTTGGGATAATGGCTTTCGGCAGACCACTACGAGCACCAAGCCAGTTCAGGCACCAGATGACTTCCGCGGCATGAAGCTGCGCGTGCCGGTGTCCCCGCTATGGACGTCGATGTTCAAGGCCTTGGATGCGTCGCCGGCTTCGATCAACTTCAATGAAGTCTATTCGGCACTGCAGACCAGAGTTGTCGATGGTCAGGAAAATCCGCTGGCGATCATCTCGACGGCGAAACTCTATGAAGTGCAAAAATACTGCTCGCTGACCAATCACATGTGGGATGGTTTCTGGTTCCTGGCCAATCGGCGAGCATGGGAATCCTTGCCGGACGACGTTCGCGGCATCGTCGCCAAGCACATCAATGCGGCGGGTCGGAAAGAACGTGACGATGTTGCCAAGCTCAACGCCACGCTGCAGCAGGATCTGGCCGCGAAGGGACTCGTCTTCAATCGCCCGGACCCTGCGCCGTTTCGCGACAGGCTTCGTGCCGCCGGCTTTTACACCGAATGGAAGGGCAAATATGGCGACGAGGCGTGGAGCCTGCTGGAAAGATCGGTAGGCAAGCTCGCGTGACCGCCGAAACGCAGTCGCAAGCTCATACGTCAGCCAATAGCCGCATGATCAGGGCGCAATTCGCCGCGGCGACGATCGAATCGCACTTGGGTTCGGTCATCGAAATTGCCGCAGGCGGCTTGGTTGTCGCCGAGATTGCCATTCTGTTTGGCGGCGTGATTTCGCGCTACGTGTTCGATCGGCCGCTGGTCTGGTCGGACGAGCTGGCCTCGACGCTGTTCCTGTGGCTGGCAATGCTTGGCGCGGTGATTGCGTTTCGGCGCGGCGAACACATGTGAATGACGGCATGTGTTGGCATGTGTGGCGGGCCCTTGCGCGCGATGCTCGATAGCTTGGCGACTGCGGCGCCGCTCGCGTTTCTGCTGCTGATAGTTTGGCCGGCCTATCAATTTGCCAGCGACGAAGTACCGATTACGACGTCGGCATTGCAGATTAGCGACGTATGGCGCGCGGCCGCACTGCCGGCGGGGATCGCCCTGATGATTGTTTTTGAGGTGCTTCGCCTGATGCGGGCGCCTTCGGCAATGGCAGTATGTTCATCGATCGGATTAGTCGCCGTCGTGGTCGCGCTGTTCTGGCTGGGCGGCCCGTTGTTTCATCGCTTGGGGAATCTCAACCTGCTGATTTTCTTTGTCGGTGTGGTTGCGGCGACGGTGTTCGCGGGCGTGCCGATTGCTTTTTCCTTCGGGCTTGCGATTTTCGGGTATCTCGCTTTGGCGACCCACACCCCGTTGTCGGTGCTGGTCGGCCGCATGGACGAGGGCATGAGCCACCTGATTTTGCTCGCCGTTCCGCTGTTCGTATTCCTCGGCCTTCTCATCGAAATGACGGGCATGGCCCGCGCCTTGGTGGGTTTTTTGGCAGACCTTGTCGGCCATGTGCGCGGCGGACTGCATTTCGTTCTGGTTGGCGGCATGTATTTGGTATCCGGAATTTCCGGCTCGAAAGCCGCAGATATGGCGGCGGTGGCGCCGGTGCTTTTCCCGGAAATGAGACAACGCGGCGCCAAACCTGGCGATCTAGTCGCGCTGTTGTCGGCAACCGGCGCGCAAACCGAGACAATTCCGCCGAGCTTGGTTCTTATCACCATCGGTTCGGTAACGGGCGTCTCGATCGCCGCACTTTTTACCGGGGGACTGTTGCCCGCGGTCGTGCTCGCGTGTTTGCTGTGCTTTGTGATCCGCTGGAGATACCGTAGCGAGGACCTCAGTGACGTCAGGCGCGCCTCCATACGCGAGATCGCCCGCAGTTTTGTGATCGCGCTGCCCGCTCTCGCACTGCCGTTTTTGATTCGCGCAGCGGTTGTCGAAGGTGTTGCGACGGCAACCGAAGTTTCGACCATCGGCATCGTATATTCGGCCGCCGCGGGCCTGGTCGTTTACCGGCGCTTCGATTGGGCGGCCCTGCGGCCGATGCTGGTCTCAACCGCCTGTCTCTCCGGTGCCATCCTGCTCATTATCGGCACTGCGACGGCGATGGCCTGGGGCCTCACCCAATCCGGGTTCTCGCGCACGCTCGCCACAGCGATGACCGGCTTGCCGGGTGGCGCAGTGACTTTCATGGCCGCCTCGATCGTCGCTTTCGTCGTGCTCGGCTCGGTGCTGGAGGGAATTCCGGCGATCGTATTGTTTGGACCTTTGTTGTTTCCCATCGCCAAGGCAGTCGGCATCCACGAGGTGCACTACGCCATGGTGGTGATATTGGCGATGGGCATCGGACTGTTCGCGCCGCCGTTCGGCGTTGGCTATTATGCAGCTTGCGCGATCGGCAGGGTCGAGCCGGTCGCCGGCATGCGGCCGATCTTGGGCTATCTGCTCGCGCTGGTGATCGGCACAATCATCGTTGCCGCCGTGCCGTGGATCTCGATCGGTTTCCTTGAGTAATTTTCGCGGAGAACGGAACGGCATAGCGCGCCATGAATCTTGCGCTTTGGCTCGAACGTGCAGGAGCAAGTCATGGGGATCGGCCTGCCCTGGGATTGGGCTCGCGCGTCATTAGGCGTTACGGTGCGGTCGCCGAGCGAGCGGCGAGGCTTGCGGGGTCGCTGCGTCACCGTTTCTCGCTTCAACCCGGTGATCGTGTCGCCATCGCCGCGAAGAATTGTCCCGACTACGTCGAGTTGATGTTTGGCATCTGGCATGCAGGACTGGCCGTGGTGCCTGCTAATGCAAAACTTCACGGTCGCGAGCTCGGCTACATCCTGGAACATTCCGGCGCCCGCGTGTGCTTCGCATCAAGCGAAGTCGGCAACGAGATCGCAACCCACGCTCCTACCACGCTCGAACGTCTGATCGCGATCGGCGCTGCCGAGTACGAAGCGTTGTTTAACGCCGACCCGATCAAGAGCTGGGCCTGTCAGGGCAATGATCTCGCCTGGCTATTCTACACATCGGGCACCACCGGCCGGCCGAAGGGCGCAATGCTGACCCATCATGTGCTTGCGGCGGCGAGCTATGCTTATGCCGGCGAAGTTGACCCGATCCTATCGGGTGATGTGCTGCTGCACGCCGCGCCGATGAGCCATGGCTCGGGACTGTACATGATGGCACACGTTGCGCGGCTCGGCGTTCACGTAGTGCCGGAGTCGAGTTCCTTCGATGCAGAGGAAGTGCTTGGCCTAATAAATGCTTGGCCGCGCGCCTCAATGTTTGCTGCGCCGACCATGGTCAAGCGGTTGGTCGAGTGCCAGTCACAATGCAATCCAGATCATATCAGGACGATCATCTGGGGCGGTGCGCCAATGTATGTTGCCGATGCGCGCAGTGCGATCGACCGATTCGGTCCGCGGTTTGCGCAGATTTACGGTCAGGGCGAAAGCCCTATGACGATTACCACGCTGTCGAAGCAGGAGATCGCCGATCGTGATCATCCGCGATGGTCTGATCGGCTCGCCTCGGCCGGCCGTCCCTTTTCTTGCATTGAGGTTATGGTGGCCGATGGCAACGATCAGCCGTTATCAGTCGGCGAGGCCGGCGAGGTGCTATGCCGCGGCGATGTCGTCATGCCGGGCTATTGGTGCGATCCCGAGGCTTCAGCCGCGACGCTAAAGGACGGATGGTTGCACACCGGCGACGTGGGTGCGTTCGACTGCGAAGGTTATCTCACTCTCAAAGACCGGTCGAAGGACGTTATCATTTCTGGCGGCTCCAATATCTATCCGCGCGAGGTCGAGGAGGTCCTGCTTGAGCACGCCCTCGTCCGCGAGGTGTCAGTGATTGGCAGGCCCGATCCGGAGTGGGGTGAGATTGTCGTCGCTTATGTGGTAGGCGAAGTGAATCGCAACGAACTCGATGCGTTATGCCTCAACAGTATCGCTCGGTTTAAGCGTCCGAAGGACTATGTGTTCGTGAACTCCTTGCCAAAGAACAATTATGGGAAGGTTCTCAAAACTGATCTGCGCGAACGCGATGCAGCCACGCGAAAGAGAAGCTGAATGGTCGAACGACTCAAGGGAAAGATCGCGCTCGTGGTCGGAGCTGGCTCGATTGGGCCGGGCTGGGGCAACGGCAAGGCGACGGCGGTCGCCTTTGCACGTGAGGGTGCAAAGATATTCTGCGCCGATATTAACCTTGCGGCGGCAGAGGAGACTGCTCGGATCGTCAGAAGCGAGGGCGGCGAGGCGGTGGCACACCGCGCCGACGTCAGTAAGGCAGCCGATGTCGAGGCGATGGTTAAGGCCTGCGTCACCGCCTTTGGCCGCATCGATGTGCTTGACAACAATGTAGGCATTGCCGAACTCGGCGGGGTGGTCGAGGTCTCTGAAGCCGAGTGGGATTGGGTCTTCGCGGTCAATCTCAAGAGCGCCTACCTCGCGATGAAACACACCATTCCATTTATGCTCCGCCAGGGCGGCGGCTCGATTATCAATATCTCCTCGATAGCTTCGATCCGTTACACCGGTGTTCCTTATGCGACCTATTACGCATCAAAGGCCGCGCTCAATCAGCTAACCAAAACGACTGCCGTCGAATATGCCAGCAGGCGGATTAGGGTGAACGCGATTTTACCCGGACTGATGAAGACACCGATGGTGGAGAAAAGCGCCGGCCTCGCTAAAAGTTACGCCGGAGGAAACGTCGAGGAAATGTGGCGTGCACGCGACCGGCAGGTTCCAATGGGATTCGGCGGCGACGCCTGGGATGTCGCTTGGGCGGCGGTCTATCTGGCCAGTGACGAAAGCCGCTACGTCACTGGAATCGAACTCGTCGTCGACGGCGGTATAACGCTCAAATATGTTTAGGGCGGACACGGCGAATTGATGAACACACGCCCTAGCTACGCCACAACTGTTTGGACGCCATTCGGGCGCCGTCGCTGAGCGCTTTAAGTTTGGCCCAGACGATCGAAGGATGAACTTCTTTTGATCCAGCGAAAGTAGCGAAGCCGCAATCCGATCCGGCGATTACATTTTCGCGGCCGACGATTTCGGCGTAGCGGATGATCCGATCCGCGACCAGCTCCGGGTGCTCGACCAGGATGGTCGAATGCGAGATGACACCCGGGATCAGGATTTTGTCGGCCGGCAGCTTGACGTTCTTCCACACTTTCCATTCGTGTTCATGCCGCGGGTTTGCGGCTTCAAACGAATAGGCGCCGGCGCGGATCGTGAGGATGAGATCGACGATGTCCTTGAGCTCCATGTCGTGAATCCGCGGACCCATATTGATGCCATAACAGGTATGAAAGCGGATTTTGTCCGGCGGGATGTCGCGCAGCGCATGATTGAGGGCGGCGATGCGCAGTTCCGCCCATTTGCGGCAATCCGCGATGCTCGCCTCGGGGTGGATGATGTAATAGGTCACCAGACGCGGATCATCGATCTGCACCAGAAAACCGGCGTCGACGATCGCTCGATATTCTTCGCGCATCGCCTCGGCGATTGCGAACACATAGTCCTCTTGTGATTTGTAGTACGCGTTTTTCTGCCAGTCTTCGATGTTCGACGGCGAAATTGCGGGCATAAAGACTTCTTCGACCTCAACGCCTTTCAGGGCCGCTTTGAGATTATCGATGTCGCGTTTGAGCTGCGCGTGGCCCTTATAGGTGATCGGACCGGTGCAGATCATATGCGTATGGGTCGAGGCCGGATGGGTCTGCGCGTAGAATTCGGGAAAGGAACGGCCCTCGCGCGAACTGAGCCACTGATTGCGCGGGCCGGCGCGGGTGTCGACTTCGTAGCCGCCGAGCCGTTCGTTGATGTAGCTGACGAAGCTCGGTTTGCCGTATTCGCCGTCGTCGATCACGTCGATGCCGAGCGCGGCTTGCCGCCGGACGATGTCGCTCACAGCGGTACGCAAGCTTTGCGCATTGCTGGCTGGCTCGAAGGCGGCGCCGTCGCCGCTTTTCACCAGATCAAGAAGTTCCGGCGGGCGAGGAAGGCTGCCCGCATGGGTGGTAAGAATGCGATCGGCACTGTGCTTCATTGTTTCTCCCGATTTGGTCCCACCACGCCAGCAACAATCAATCCAGCGTCACATGCGCGGCGGTAATAACGTTCTTCCAGCGCTCGGCTTCCTTTTTAAGGTAATTTGCGGTTTCCAACGGCGTGCCGCCGACCGGTTCCGCTGAAAGATCGGTGAGGCGCTTCTGCACCTCGGAATCGTGCAAAGCTTGATTGATGCCGGCGTTGACCTTCTCAATGATCGCGGCAGGGGTGCGCGGCGGCGCCACCACCGCATACCAGGTGACCGACTCGAAGCCGGGCAGGGTCTCGGCAATCGCAGATACATCAGGCAGGCTCGTCATGCGCTGGGGCGACGCGACTGCGATGAGTTTCAATCTGCCGGCTTTGACGAGCTGCAATGATACGCCGAGATTGTCGAACATGCAGTCGACGTTGCCGGCGACAAGATCGTTGAGCGCCGGCGCCGAGCCCCGGTATGGCACGTTCTGCAGCTTCACATGCGCCATCATCTGGAACATTTCCGAAGTCAGCTGCGAGGTCGTGCCGTTGCCTTGGGTCGCGTCCGTGATCTTGCCTCGGTTCGCCTGGGCATAGGCGATGAAATCCTTGATATTGTTTGCGGCAATTTTGTCCGGATTCACCACAAGCGCGTTCGGCACCCGCGCTATGACGATGATTGGCACGAACTGCTGCGGATCGAATTCAAGATGCGGATAAAGACTCTGATTAATGACTAAAGGCGGCGGCGAAGCCAGCAGCGTATAGCCGTCGGGTTCTGATTTCGCCACGACTTCCGCGCCAATATTGCCGCCAGCGCCGGTATGGTTTTCGACTATCGCCGCCTGGCCCCATTTGCGCGACAGCCACTCGGCGATCACGCGGGGCATAACGTCGGCGGTGCCGCCGGCCGGAAACGGCACCACGATCTTAATAACACGCGCCGGATAATCCTCCGCATGGGCCGTCGCAGTGGCTTGAGCAGCCATCAATAAGAGCATCAGCGCGGAGATCGCGACAAATTTCTTGGCGGGCATATTCGGTTCGCCGTTTTAGTCGTATGGGCTCGCGTGAAGCCTGATGGCAACTTAGACAAACCGTTCCGCAACCGCCAGCGTTCGCCTTGCGCCAGGCTGTCGGGTTTGATCTTCTAGGCGGCGATACGGGGTGGCTCTCTCTCTCCGGGAGAACATGACGATGCGCGTGTCGCACTTGGCGCCAACATTGGCGCTGACATTGGCGTTGCTTGCCGGCCTGACCGCTTGCAGCAAGGGTCCGCAAGGCGATGCAGGTCCAGCCGGACCGCAGGGTCCCAAGGGCGACGCGGGTCCGGTCGGTCCGGCAGGGCCTCCCGGTCCTCCAGGTCCGCAGGGTGAAAAAGGGCCGCCAGGTTCGCCCAGTCCGAGCATCAGGGTGATCCGATCCGACTGTGTTTCGGGCTGCTCGGTGGAATGCCAGGACAATGAAGTCCTGATCGCCGCCTACTGTCGCGCGACGCGCAATCAGGCGCAGTTCCTCAGCGAACGAGGTGCTTCCTGCGGCCCAGTGCCCAGCGCTTCAAACACGCCGCTGATCGCGGTTTGCGTCGGCTCGCCGCAATAGGCGTGCGCTGCCCCGAGCTTATTCGGCGCCGCGCGGTTTTGCGGTCAATCGGCGCCGCGGTGCGAAATTGCCGCGCTCGCACTCCCATTGCGGCCGTATTCGCGCCGTGATGTAACCGCGCGGGCGGCGCGATCGTAAGCAGTGCGCCGGCGAGCTAGACCGTCGGCCTTGGCCGTCAAGGGCCGTGGCAGACCAGCTGAGACGCTTTGCACAATGACACTTTGGATCGTTTTTGCCGTGATGACAGCCGCGGCAGTATTTGCGGTTCTTTGGCCGCTCGGCCGGAAGCCTGGCGATGAAGGCGCTGGCAGCGATCGGCTTGTGTATCAGGACCAACTCCGGGAGATCGACCGCGATCGCGCCGCCGGATTGATCGGCGATGCGGAAGCCGAATCTGCGCGCATTGAAATATCGCGGCGATTGCTCGCTGCCGCCGACGCTGAAAGCGCCATTCCACGACAGTCAGGTTCAGGCGCGAACGCGCGGCGCCGCCGCGCCGCCGGCTTTGTCATTCTGATTGTGCCGCTTGTCGCACTCGCGCTGTATTTGAAGCTCGGCTCGCCCGATATTCCGGGACAATCGGCGTTCGCTCGGGCGAACGAGTCCGGGGAAGATCGCTCAATCGCGAGTCTCGTAAGCCAGGTCGAGAATCATCTCGCGCGCAATCCAAACGACGGCGCCGGCTGGGAAGTGATCGCGCCGGTCTATTTGCAGCTTGGCCGTTTTACCGAGGCGGTGATGGCGCGCAAGAAAGCGATCGCACTCAACGGCGACAGCCCGGCACGCGAATCCGACCTCGGCGAGGCCCTTGTTGCCGCCGCTGACGGTGTCGTAACCGACGAGGCGAAGCTTGCCTTCCAACACGCAGTGGCGGGCGACGCGCATAACGCGAAGGCGCACTATTTTATTGGCCTTGCCGACGAGCAGGACGGCAATCGCGATGATGCCGCAAAAGAATGGCGCGCGCTGCTCGACGGTGCCCCGCCGGATGCGCCATGGAAGGACCTTGTTCGCGCCGCTCTGGCGCGTGTGACAAGCGGGCCGCCCGCTTCCGGTGGACCGAGCGCGACCGATATTGCGGCGGCGGAGAACATGCCGGAGGCTCAGCGTACCGAAATGATTCGCGGCATGGTGCAACGTTTGGCCGATAGGCTGCACGCCGATGGCAAGGATGTCGATGGTTGGATGCGGCTCGTTCGCGCCTATGCAATCCTCGGCGACCGCGATAAAGCCAAAGACGCTGCGGCAGACGCTCGCCGCGCGCTGTCCGACCAGCCCGACCAGATCAAGCGCATCGATGACCTCGTCAAGGGTCTAGGGCTCGAAGGATAGAAGTCACGATGACTCGCAAGCAGCGACGCCTGGTTTTGATCGGCAGTGGGATGGCGGTGTTGGCTGTCGCCGTCGCCCTGATGCTCAGTGCTCTTCGCGATTCGATCGTTTTTTTCAATTCGCCGAGTGATGTCGTCGAAAAGCACGTGCCGGCGGGAACGCGCATCAGGCTCGGCGGACTGGTCAAAAATGGCAGTGTGGTCCGCGGCAATAATCTGTCGGTGCGTTTCGAAGTGACCGATGGCAAGAACGTCATTCCAGTCAATTATCAGGGCGCCTTGCCGGATCTGTTCCGCGAGGGGCAGGGGGTCGTGGCCGAAGGCGCGCTCGATGCGGGCGGCACGTTTAAGGCGGACTCGATACTCGCCAAGCACGATGAGACCTACATGCCCAAAGAGGTTGCCGACGCTTTGAAGCGCTCGGGACACTGGAAAGATGATTACGGCCGCCAGGTCGGAACACCCGCAGGCGCTAAATGAGTCACGCGATCGCCCTAGCGCCGGGGGCGGGCGGCCGCCGCGTCTGTCTGAAATGGCGTCGGAGGTGCAGCAGATGATTGCCGAATTGGGCCATTACGCGCTGATGCTCGCGCTGGGGCTTGCTCTCATTCAAGGCACGATGCCGATGGTCGGCACTCGCACCAACGATCCGGTCCTTATGAGCATGGCAGGGCCCACCGCGCTCGCGCAATTTATCTTTGTGGCGATGGCGTTCACCGCGCTCGGCATTTGCTACGTGATTTCGGATTTTTCGGTTTTGAACGTATTCGAGAATTCGAATTCGCAAATGCCGTTCATTTACCGGCTCACCAGCATCTGGGGCAATCATGAAGGCTCGATGATGCTGTGGGTCTTGATCCTCACCTTCTTCGGTGCGCTGGTCGCGGTCTTCGGCAACAATCTGCCCGTTGTGCTTAAAGCCAACGCACTCGCCGTCCAAGCTTGGATTGCGGCGGCGTTTCATCTGTTCATTTTGTTAACGTCCAATCCGTTTGCCAGCATTCCGCAAGCGCCATTTGAAGGTCGGGATCTCAATCCGATTCTGCAGGATCCTGGTCTCGCATTTCATCCGCCGCTCCTGTACCTCGGCTATGTCGGATTCTCGATCGCATTCTCTTTCGCGATTGCCGCGTTGCTGGAGGGGCGCATCGATGCGGCTTGGGCGCGCTGGGTTCGTCCGTGGGTGCTCAGCGCGTGGATGTGTCTGACCGTCGGCATCGCCGGCGGGTCGTACTGGGCTTACTACACGCTTGGCTGGGGCGGTTTTTGGTTTTGGGATCCGGTCGAGAACGCTTCCCTGATGCCGTGGCTCGCCGGGACCGCGCTGTTGCACTCCGCCGTCGTGATGGAGAAACGCGGCGCGCTGAAGATATGGACTATTCTGCTCGCCATACTCACATTTTCGCTGTCGCTGATCGGAACGTTCCTGGTTCGCTCGGGCGTGCTCACATCGGTTCACACTTTCGCCAACGATCCCATGCGTGGCGTGTTCATCCTGGCGATCCTGGTGGTGTTTATCGGCGGCGCCTTGGCGCTCTACGGCTGGCGCGCGCCGCTGCTCAAACAGGGTGGCTTATTCGCGCCGATTTCTCGCGAAGGCGCCTTGGTGTTCAATAATCTGTTTCTCACCACGGCATGCGCCAGTGTGTTCATCGGCACGCTCTACCCGTTGGCGCTGGAAGCTCTCACCGAAGCAAAGATCTCCGTAGGCGCGCCGTTTTTCAACGCGACTTTCGGCCCCTTGTTTATCCCGCTGATGGTGGTGATGCCGTTTGGGCCGCTAATGGGCTGGAAACGCGGCGATTTTTTAGGTGCGGCGCAACGATTATTGGTGGCGGCAATACTCGCCGCATTCGC
>JBKPIZ010000186.1:0-12295 GCA_046730495.1 Pseudomonadota bacterium | reverse complement strand
CGGGAGTCGTAATAGGCGGTACCGTCTTCGGCAATCAGCACCGGAATTTTGCCGAGCGGATTTTGCCGGCGGAGCGGATCGGCAGGCTCGTTGGTATCGGCGGTCTCGATCCGCGTCTCGGCATCAAAACCCAAAATCGCGATCGCAATCCGCACAACGAACGGCGACGCCGGGGACGAACGCAGAACCATCATTGCCGCACCATCTTGACACAAAGCAATTGGGACGCCTGCGCGGCTGGCCGAGCCGCGTACCGCAGCGCCCCGCAACTAGCGCCTGCGCTACGGGGCTCAACCTGAACGTTTAAGGTCGTTCTAGCCGGTGACGACGAGATTGACGGCCTTTGGCCCTTTGCCCTTTTTGTCGGGCTCGACCTCGAAGCTGATGCGCTGGCCTTCCATCAGCGACTTCAGCCCCGCGCGTTCAACGGCAGTGATATGGACGAACACATCGCGGCCGCCATCGTCCGGCTTGATGAAGCCGTAGCCGCGCTCGCCGTTGAAAAATTTGACCGTGCCGGTCATTGCCATTGCCTAACTCCTTCCCGCGCTTACGTCGCCGCCCCCGTCAAGGCGTGACGGCTAGGCCGGACATCCACACGAGCAAAGAGCTTAAGCCCAGACGGCCTCAGCCACTCCGCCGGCCCCCCACAGGAGGCGGAACGTCTAAGCCAGTTGAGGAAGGCTAAACCAATTCGAACGTGTGGAAAAGTGGGCAATAGCAGGGTTTTACGCAATTTCGACAACCGAAACGACGGGCCAAAGCGGTCGTGGAGTGAAACCAGCCGGCGAAAACCAGCCCAGAGCCGGTCATTCTCCAGAAAGCCAATCGAGACGGTTAGCACCCGTCGGTGCGACCAAGTGCGTGAGTACGGGAAGAATCGCCCGCAATTCGTGCTCCAGGGCAAACGGTGGGTTGACGATAATCAGCCCCGAGCCGGCGAGCGCGCCGACGGCGCGTGGCGGCGAGATCGTGAATTCGCAGCGCAAGATTTTGGGCACTGATAGCCGCCGCAGCCGCCGCGCCAGCGCATCAGGCGCGTCGCGGGTCTTGATTGGATACCACAGCAAGAAAAGCCCGTTTGACCACTTGCGGTGCGCTTGCCCTAGGGTGTCGGAGAGGCGCTCGAATTCGATAGTCTCCTCGTAGGGCGGATCGATAACGATCAAGCCGCGCCGTTCCTTGGGCGGAATATTGGCGAAAAGCGCCATCCATCCGTCGATGGCGAGCGCTTTGGCGCGGGCGTCGCCGTGCAGAGCGGTTTTCAGCGAAGCGGCCGCGCTCGGTTCAAGCTCGCAAGCGATGAGCCGGTCTTGCCGGCGCAAGAGCGCTTTGATGATCAGCGGCGATCCGGGATAGAACCGTAGCGTACCGCCTGGATTGAGCGCCGCGACGATATCGAGGTAAGGCGCGACCAGCGTTTGCGCCGGATCGCTTCCGGCTGTGCCGGACCGCGGCATCGCGAACAGGCGCCCAATTCCGCCCCGCCATTCACCCGACCGCGCGGCTTGCGGCCCGAGAAGATCGTAGCGGCCGGCGCCGGCATGGGTGTCGATGACGCGAAATGCCGCCGGTTTCTGCCGCAAATGGTCAAGCACGCGCGTTAGCACGATATGCTTGTGGACGTCGGCAAAGTTGCCGGCGTGAAACACGTGTTGATAGTTCATGTCAGTCCGCGATCCGACACACCCTGGCCGGATTTAGACCGAGTTCGTCGTAACGAACAGCCAGTTTTTGTTCAGCCGCCGCGCATCGGCGGCATGGTCAGCTGCTCCCGGCGGCAGCTGCGCTTAGCGATCTCCACGCAATCACGAAAGCGCAGGTCCTTGGAAAGGCAGAGCCGTACCTCCGTCAAGCGCTTGGCATCGCAGCCGATCGCCATCGCGTCCGTCGAAAGGCCAGGATTGGCCTTGATGAAAGCCTCTTCGATCTCATGCGGAGTTACGCTGAGCGGCTCCTTGAGATCGGTAAATTCGGGCGGGATTTTCACCACCGCACGCGCCTTACGCACGGTCTCGAAATAGGCGCGCGGCGATTGGCCGGAACAGGTGCCGTGGCGATCCCATTCGTTGAAAATCAGCCGCGGCGCCGGCATCAGATCGAGCATGGAGGAGACTATGCCGCGATTAAGCCGCGGCGCCGGAATTTGGCAATATTCTGGAAAGCCGTTGTCATATTGCGGCCACAGCCCATGAACGACGAAGGAATAGGGTCGCGGGCCGCATTGCACATTGCCGGCGCCGCGCTCGGCAGCGCCAGCGCAGAAGGATGGCGACCAGGACAGGGACAGAACGTAAAAATCGAACTGACCCGGTGCATTCTGCCGGGGATCCTGCGCCGTCGCCGCTCGGGGGGTGAGCAACAACGCAAGCAACGCCACACGCAACACTACCCTGGTCATGACCACCCCCTATACGCGCTCGACAAACGCAAATGAGCCTAGACGAGCGATTGGAACAAATCAAGAACAAAATTTCTCACCTGTTCACACCGGTGCCACCATGCTCGGGACAATGGGGATTGTGGCGGCAGATACCGAAAGCGGGCTGGAAACCATCGCATTCAGCCCCTAGCTTGAAGCTTGCACACGGGAGGCACGGCATATGGCCGTTTATCGCCTATTCAAGAACGAGCCCTTCGAGCCGGAGGCGATCGTCAGCATGACGCGCGTCTATGCCGATGTGTGCCGAACACTGGGGCTCAGCGACGCTGACCATCACGAGACCAACGTCGTGGCGACAAAGGTGATCGAGTTCGCCCAGCGTGGCGCCCGTGATCCGATGCTGTTGCGCGATTGCGTGCTCGAAGCCTTGCGCGCTTGAGTGCTACGGCCCCGCCGCCCGGCAACCGGGATTATAAGCCCAGTCACGGTCGAGCCCAGCGACACAGAAATTGACGCCCCAATCCATACCGATCATGCCGGTATCCTCGGCAATCGAATAATAGATTGTGTGCCGACCGCCGTCATTGATGACCGCAATTCCGCTACAGAAGCGGCGCGGAATGGCCTGTGCGGCCCAGGGCAGAAAATCGAGCTCGCGGATATTCTCAAATCCGACGATGCGCAGTTCCGAATTCCAGAAACGAAATTCCTTGGTGCGGAAATTGGCAATGATGCGGTCGAGCGCCGCTGGATAATCGCAACCCGGCACGACGCGGTTATAGCGCGGACCTGATAGCCAGAAATTCTTTTCAAACCAGTTCGCCGCGCGCGAGGGCGACGATGTCAGCGCGCAAAGCGCAAGCAGCAGCAGCAGGATGCCGACGCGCTGCCCAACTCGCGCGTAAAACTTGGCGCCGAAGGCCCAGCCGCGCTTTACTTCGATGGGTGCCCGCAACCTCGCGTAGGAGCTGGCGTGGGAGATTGTTCGCGACATGAAGGCCCTCCCCCTCTGGCGCAGTTAACCGTGCCGCGGGGAACCGATCTGGTCAAGTCCCGCATCCTCGCGGCGCGGCTTTTGCCGGCCCGCTGTGGCCAAAAAGAGATAGCGCGAATCGGTTTTTCGCAGTTTTGTTGTGGGGTGCACGACGAGCAAATCGCGTAGGCGACCGGCGCCAGGTTGCTACTAGGTCGCGCCTAATTTGTTGAATTCGATTCGTCGCGTCTGTGTGCATCGCGAAAACGGCCCAGCCGGACTCCGCGGTGTCTTTCACTCATAGATTGTCGCGAGAGTTGTGACGACCGGCCGGAACGGCCGGCGAGCCGTTTGGCTACCATTGGGAGATCACCATGGGCGAGGTGCACCGGCTGCCGACGCCGCGGGTGTCGTTCAGCCTGCAAACGGCGGGGCGACTGATGACGAAGATTTTCCCGCAATGGGTACAAGATTTGGCGCTGCTGGTTGAAAGCATCGAAACCGTGCGGCCGCCGGGCGCGCCGCCCGATTGGCAGCCGGGTGCGACCGTGCGGCTACCCTATTCCAGAAAGGTGTGCAGTGACGGCGCGGCGGTCTGCACCCAAGCGCTCATGGTCCTGGCAGACACCGCGATAGTGCTGGCCTGTTCAGCCGCTTGGAACGGCTACCGGCCGATGACCTCAATCGACCAGACCACGCATTTCCTGCGTCCGGTGAACCTCGATGTCGTCGCCGATGCGCGGGTGGTACGGATCGGCCGTAATGCAAGCTTCGGCCGCGTCATGCTGCTCAATGCCGCTGACCGGCGACCGATCGGCATGGTGGCGAGCGCCTATGCGGTACTCTGAGACGGACGAATGGTGAGGAGCGAGTAGCGAATAGCGCGGGCTAAGCGTATCATTTATTACCTATTCGCTATTTCGCTTCGCTGCGAGGCTGTGCCATGGTTCGAAGATCAGTTCGAAAATTCGCGATCGCGTTCGCTGTGATAGTTAGCGGTGCATTGGGCGGCAGCGCCGCCGCGCTGGCTTTAGGCGCCGAATTCGCCGGCCCCGCTCCGGCGGTGACCGGCAACGATACCGGCGGCATCTTCCCATATTCGCCCGATGTCGAACCGATCTATCACCAGATCGCAGGTGACTATTGCGCGCGCTGGGGCCGCTACGCCAAGGTCACCAGCGTTCACCGCATCTATGGCGAGTATGTCGGCTTCGTCTGCTACGATCGCCCCGGCAAGATTCATTGACGGTTAGTTGTAACGACCTCAATCAGCGCCAGTCCCCGATCACGGCCTGCACGAGCGCCAGCGCAGCCACCACGGCGGTATCGGCGCGCAGGATCCGCGGGCCAAGCGCAAGCCGCACCACATGCGGCAATTTGAGAAGCGCGGTGCGTTCTTCAGCGGCGAAGCCGCCTTCCGGCCCAATCAACACCGCAAGTGGTGCGCGCCGCGGCACAGCGGCAAGCGCTGCGAGGGGGTCGGCGACATCGGCCGCCTCATCGCAAAATACGAGATGGCGGTCCGGCTGCCAGGCCGCGAGCGCAAGGGTCAGCGGCATCGGCGCGGCAATCTCCGGTAAGCAAAGAATACCGCACTGTTCCGCCGCCTCGATGGCATTGGCGCGCATGCGTTCGAGATTGACGCGCGCGATCTGGCCATGTTGCGTGAGAACGGGCCGCAGCTGCGACACCCCCATCTCCACCGCCTTCTGCACCATATAGTCGAGGCGCGCCGATTTGAGCGGCGCGAACAGATAATGCAGATCGCCGGTTGGGGCTTGCGGCCGGGTGCGGTCGGCAATGCGTAGCGCCGTCTGGCGCGCGCCGCCCTCAAGCCTGGCGCGCCACTCGCCGTCGCGACCGTTAAAGACCAAAATCTCCTGCCCGTCTTTGAGCCGCAGCACCCGTCTGAGGTAATGCGAGTGACTGCGATCAAGCGCAATGACCGCTCCGCCGGCAAGCGGCACATCGCTATAGAGCCGCGCGGTGCGGAAATCGTAACTGGGCATGACTGAATCCGTTCCCCCGACCGGTATTGGCCTTTGCTGCGCGGGCCGTCACCGCACAGGCATGATCGATATTTTTGCCCCGAATTCGGTTTAACGAATTTGTCCGACGGACGCGACCATGGGCTTCGCTGGCGCCGCATGATTTACTGGCGCCGATTGTGTTTTGGACAGTTAAGGCCGCAGCGTCGCACCTGCCGGATTTTGCGGTGCTTTGCCGCGTTGTCGCCGAATTCAGTAAGTCTTTATTCGGGCACATGTTTATGACCAAGCCTTTAAGGGCGCCGGGATTTCGGGCAAAGTCGGAAGCCTGCGGCAAGGACGAATCGCGGGCTGGCGACCGGTCGGGAGAGGGCAATCTCATGAAAAGCGCGCATGCGCTACCGCTTCGTTCGACCTCTTGTTTGGTCATTGGCTTGGCCGTTTGTTCGGGCTTGGCGCTTTCCACTTTCGCCAACCGCAACGCATGGGCGCAATTCCCGGCGCCGCCCGGCGGCAGCACGGCGCCGCCTGGCGGCGTTCAATGTAACGACTTCGGCAAGCTTACGGCCGAAGCGCAGAAGCGCAGCGCCTTGGTCAGTGCCGCTATGAAAGCTAAGGCCGACCGCAAGGAACTCTGCACGCTGATGACGAGCTTCGTCGCCGCCGAAACCAATGTGGTCAAATTCCTGCAAGACAATAAGGTCTGGTGCGGCGTCCCCGATGACGCGATCACGGTGTCAAAGGCCAATCACGAAAAGTCAGTCAAGTTCCGCACCATGGCCTGCAGCGAAGAGGGGCCGCGCCCGAAGGCGCCGTCGCTGAGCGACGCCATAAAAGCGCCGAGTGTGGACACGGCCAAGAACACCAAAACCGGCCGTGGCACGTTCGATACTCTGACCGGAAATCCGCTGGCGCGATGAACGAGACGACCGGTCGAGTTGCGGACGCAACCGGCAACTGGGTCGACAACCTCGCCCCGTCCTGGTCGCGGCCTTATCTGCGGCTGGCGCGGCTCGATCGCCCGATCGGTTCCTGGCTGCTGCTATTGCCCTGCTGGTGGTCGTCGGCGCTCGCCGCTATTGCCGCCGGCTGGCGCCTGCCCAACCTATGGCACATCGCACTATTTTTCGTCGGCGCCTTTGCCATGCGCGGCGCGGGCTGTACCTGGAACGATATCGTCGACCGCGATCTCGACCAGGCCGTCGAGCGCACCCGGTCGCGGCCTATTCCATCCGGCCAGGTCAGCGTCATCCAAGCCGCGGTGTTTCTGATCGTACAGTCGCTCGTCGGGCTTGCAGTACTGCTGACATTCAATGCGTTTACCGTCGCGTTAGGCATTGCCTCGCTGGCAATCGTCGCGATCTATCCGTTCATGAAGCGGATCACCTATTGGCCGCAGATCGTGCTCGGCCTCGCTTTCTCCTGGGGCGCGCTCATGGGCTGGGCCGGCGTGTTCGGCCGGCTCGATACCCCGGCGCTATTGCTCTATGCCGGATCGATCGCCTGGGTGATCGGTTACGACACGATCTATGCCCATCAGGACCGCGAAGACGACGCGCTGATCGGGATTAAATCCACCGCTTTGTTGTTCGGACCGCGCACCAAGCCGATGCTTGCTCTGTTTTACAGCGCCGCCGTCGTTCTCATCGGCGCCGCCGGATTTGCCGCCGGTGGCGGACTGGTGTTCACGCTGGGACTGCTCGCTTTCGCCGCACATCTTTCTTGGCAGATTGTGAAGCTCGATATTGCCGATCCCGACAATTGCCTCGCCGTTTTCAAATCCGACCGCGATGCTGGATTGATTTTATTTGCAGGCTTGGTGCTTCAGGCGGGGCTGGCGCGATAGCCGTTCAAAACGGCGTGTTCGTCCGCCACAACTCTCGCCAGCACTTCGACAAAGTTGTAAACTTCGCGACTGCGAACGGCGATCGAGAGGCATCCGATGCCCAGCGCCAACGATTATTTCAAAATGGCCGAAGAGTGCTACCGCCTGGCGAACGAGGCCAAGACCGAGGTGGACCGTTTGGCATGCCTCGATCTTGCGCGCACGTGGCTCGAAGCGGCAGCGCAGCAAGATGAGGCGGAGAAACGCACGCGCGATTCGCCGCCGAAGCCGAGGCATTAAAGCATGATCCCGAAAAGTGGATGCCGGTTTTCGGAAAAGATCATGCTAGATAGCAAGCTAAAGCGAAATACCAAATCAAGCTAAAATCATTTCGCTTTAGCACGCCGGCGCAATTCCGGCGCGCCTGTCATTTTGCGAGGCGGGGATAGAGGATCTGCGCGGTCTCGCCGAAGATCCAGTCCTGATCCGATTCCTTGGCGAAGGAAAACGCCTTTCTGGCTGTGCCAAGAATTTCAGACAGTGTGCCGACCGAGTTGGGGAAATTGGAGCCCCAGCCTATCCGCGAGGCGCCAAACGCATCGATCACCTTGCGGAAAAATGTCTCGGGCGCGCCATTGCCCCAGCTTTTCGGGCTGATGTTGATCGGCGTAACTTTCAAATAAAGCTGCTGGTATTTGGCAAGCGCGAAGAATTCAGCCGCCGCGGCGTAGGGCGGCCCATCTGCAGCCGGCGCGCGCGACAGGTGATCGAGAATAATGGTCACTTTCGGGAAGCGATCCATGATCTGGCGCAGCAAAGGAATCCCTTGGGTCTTCATCTGCATGCAGACGGGAATGTTCTTGGCCGCCGCGTGCTCCCAGAATGAATATGTCCTCGGATCGGCAAACCAGGTCGATTGATCCGGGAGCGTGCTGCCGGTCGTGAATAGGCGCATCCCGCTGCAGCCGCGCCCGAGCCAGTAATCGAAAGTTTTCACCGCTTCGGGTGCAAGAACATCGATCGAATAGACCCCGGCGAAGCGGGAAGGAACGGCTGCGACCGCGTCCGCCACGTAGCTGTTGTCGTAGCCATAGGCGGTCGACGAATGCACGATCGCCGCCTTATCGACGCCGGCGGCATCCATTTCCTTCAGCAGCATCTCGTAGGTGGTCGGCCGCTCGCTCGACCAGGTTGATTGCGTGCCACCAAGCGGCGCCAAGGGGTAGCGCTTGATGTCCGGCGAGACGATATGGGGATGGATGTCGATGACGGGCATGCCGCGGTTCCGGCGTCGAACCAATCATGAATCGAAGCCGCTGAACAGGTGTTCGGGGCGTGGGCCGTGAACGATACGCGCGCCCGATGGCAAGATTTTCAGATGCCTTCCCGGTCAAGCCAGGCGTGCTCGAAGCGCTCGATCTCGTCCGCCAGGTCGCGCCAGTTGCGCATCAGTTCCAAATAAGCGTCTTTGGTTTCCGGGTCTTTTGCTTTTTGCGCTTCGACGTAGCATTCCAGCGCCTTTACCCGGAACCGTTCCGGTCGCGTCGTCATCAGAATCAACGATGAGTAAATCGGCCCGTTCCCTCAATTCGACGCGTAGCGCTTTGTCTTCAGGCAAGGGCCGTTTCGGGTTCCGTAGTCACCATCAGGAAGCAAAACCTATTCCCACGCGGTGATCTCACGCTCGCCGCGATGAATGACGGATGCGAAGCCGGCTCTGCCCGGTTGCCGGCGCAACAGTCGCGACGGCCGCCGGCGTGCGATCATGCTCCGCCGCCGGCGCCGCCATGTCGGCGCGGCGATCCGCAGTTGGCCCATTCGCGCGAACGCCTCGCGCATCGTCCCGTCGGTGTCACCGATCAACAGCGGTAAGCCCAGAACACGGCCCCAGATCTGCCATTCGGCGACAACGTCGTCGTTATCGGTCGATGCGAACAGCGGCAATGTCAACGCCTCGTCGGCGTGTTCGAGCATGACCGCGACAAACGGCGGCGTCTCCGTCGTGGCATCGAGCCTGATGGCGACGCCGCGATAGGCGGCAACCGGCAAATTTACGGCCATGCGCATGCCGGACAGCGCGCGGCGCAGCACCACCCGTTCGCGATGTAGATCAACAATACGCAAGCCTTCGTCCGCCGCGTCATCGGCGGTCGAAAAGCGCGCGGGCAGTGAGAAAGGGTCGAGCCGCCACGGGTGCGCAGTCGTGCTTGCACGATGCGCCCCGGTACGGCTCGACCCGGCAGCGGGCCTGCCGGCTTCCATTTGACGCCCCGAAACTCCCGCCGGGCTGTTGCCGCCCGGTTGCCGCAACCCTGCCATCGCGCCGTCGCGATCAGCTTAAAAAGCCTGGTTAAGGTCCGGTAGCACGGACGCAAATGCTCGCATGATTGACGAGAGGTTTCTGAAATGCGGACAAAGCATGTGTCCCAATCGATGGGCTCGCTTCCCGGTCGGTAGCGACCAATACAGGTTCGTAACGGGTTGAATCCTGTGACTTTGGCCCACATTTTCGCGATATCCGTAGCTTTCGCTTTCCTCCAAACGCGGCCGGTGCGGTGGCTTGTCTTGCGCGCGCCGCCCCCGTAAACCGATTACCAACCACAATGACATCGCTGCTCGATCAGTCTGCATTATTGAACCTTGCCGAACGGCTGGTTGCCGCCGCCAAACGCGCCGGCGCCGACCAGGCCGATGCCGTGGCGGTGCGGTCGGTGTCGCTTGCGGTCGAACTGCGCGATGGCGCGGTCGAGGAATCGCAGCGCTCGGAAAGCGACGATATCGGGCTTCGCGTCCTGGTCGGCCATAAGCAGGCGGCGATCTCGACCAATGACATCAAGGCAAACGGCCTGGACCGGTTGGCCGAGCGCGCGGTCGCCATGGCGCGCGCGGCGCCGGACGACCAGTTCGCCGGCCTCGCCGATCCCTCGCTACTGGCGCGAACATTTCCTGATCTCGATCTGCTCGACCCCGACATGCCGTCGGTCGCTGTGCTCGAGGAACGCGCGCGCCGCGCCGAACAAGCCGCACTCGACGTTACCGGGGTTGCCAAATCCGGCGGTGCGTCCGCGTCGTCCGGAATCGGCGGCATGGTGCTGGTAACGAGCAACGGTTTCCGCGGCGCAACCATCGGCTCGCGGCATTCGATCTCGATGTCCGCGATCGCCGGGAGCGGCACGGCGATGGAGCAGGATTATGATTACTCCTCGACATTGCATGCCGCAGATCTGGACAGCGCCGAAACGATCGGGCGCAACGCGGGCGAGCGCGCGGTGAAGCGGCTCAATCCGCGTAAGGTTGAGACGCGGCGCGTGCCGGTCGTATTCGATCCGCGGATTTCCGGATCGCTGATCGGTCATCTTGCCAACGCCGCCAACGGCGCCGCGATCGCGCGCAAGACCAGTTTCCTGCGCGACAAGCTCGGCGAGCGCCTGTTCCGCCGCGGCATCGCCGTGATCGATGATCCGTTGCGCAAGCGCGGCCTACGTTCGCGGCCGTTCGACGCGGAAGGGGTCGCTACGCGCGAGCTCAAGCTGATCGATGACGGCGTGCTCAAGAGCTGGCTTCTTGATTGCGCGACCGCGCGTGAGCTTCACCTGCAGACGACCGCGCACGCCCATCGCGGCGTATCGTCGGTGCCGTCGCCGGGACCGAGCAATCTCTATCTTGCGCCGGGCGCACAGACGCCTGACGAGTTGATCGCCGATATCAAGGATGGCTTCTATGTCACCGACCTGATCGGCGCCGGCGTTAACCTGGTGACCGGCGATTACAGCCGCGGCGCCGCGGGATTTTGGATCGTCGACGGCGCTCCGACCTATCCGGTCAGCGAGGTCACGATAGCCGGACACCTCGCCGAGATGTTCGCCGGTCTTCAACCGGCCAATGACTTGCACTTTCGCTATGCCACCAACGCGCCGACCGTGCGCGTGGAGGGTCTCACCGTTGCCGGCCATTGAGGCTGACGCCGCGGCCGATATTTCCGCGCGCGCCGCCGCGCAGCTCAATGCCGCGGTCCGCGACGCTGGCAGCTTGGCACTCTCAATGTTCGGGAAACCGATCAAGACATGGACCAAGGGTCCGTCATCGTCGCCGGTCTGTGAGGCCGACATAGCGATCGATGCCTTGTTGCGCAAGCGGCTGACCGGCGGCAATCCGTTTGCCTGGCTGTCGGAGGAGACTGCCGACGATCCTGCACGCCTTGCCGCGCGCTACGTCTGGGTGATCGATCCGATTGACGGGACGCGCGCCTATATCGCGGGTCAGCCGGACTGGGCGATTTCCGCAGCACTGACCGAAAACGGCCGTCCAATCGCGGCCTGCCTCTATGCCCCGGCGCTTGACGAGTTCTTCGCGGCGCGGGCCGGGGCGGGCAGCACGCTCAACGGCGCCGCGATAGCGACGACTGCCGGAGCCGATCTGCACGAAATTCGCCTCGCTGGGCCACAGAAGTTATTAGAACGTCTGGCTCCGAGCCTGCCGCCGTTCAGCAAGCTGCCCAGGGGGCATTCGCTGGCTCTGCGGCTCGCACGCGTCGCCCAAGGCACCTGCGATGCCGCTTTTGCCGGCGGCAACAGCCACGATTGGGACCTTGCGGCGGCCGACCTTTTGGTGCACGAAGCGGGCGGCGCGCTCACGCCGCTGGCAGGTGGAGCGATTGCCTATAATCGTCCTGTGCCCAGGCACGGGATGCTTATCGCAGCCGGCCGAGACAGGCACGCGGCGCTCATTGGACTTCTTGGGGGCGAACGCCTCGCCTTGCGATAATCGCGAACCGCGCACGCGGTTCAGAAATGATGCCGGAAATGAGGGCTGGCATATCGCCTTGAAATAACAACTTATTTTCGATTTTCACCTATATCCCCCTATTTGTACCCATACTGAAGTTGAACGCGGCAAAATACGCCGCGGTGCTAGTGGGTTAAGGCCGCGCGCCGTTGACAGCCTGGCCGCGCGGCCAGAAACTTGCGCGGGAAAAATTGTCGAAATGACGCGGCCAAGCGAGAACGGCGCCGACTACTTCGCCGTCACCGCCACGAGGAACCAGGTCGGCCACCGTCATGTCGTTTGATGTCCGCTTCTCTAATCGGCCGGTTGAGGTCAAGCGCTTCCAGGCTACTCACGACGGC
>JBKPIZ010000185.1:0-16337 GCA_046730495.1 Pseudomonadota bacterium | reverse complement strand
TAGAGCAATCGTCGGCAGCGTCAGATGTGTATAAGAGACAGCTCGTACGGTGCCTTCTACGAGAGGCGGACGGGGGATCGCGCTAAGAGACTGCTACCGCTTTTGCTACCATTTCATCCGAAAACAGCACCGCGATTTCCGGGCACTTCTTCTTAGAGGCACCAAAGAAAGCTCGATTTTATCGGACTAAATGACTCTGTATAGAACCGCTCGTATCCATTTGATACACTACTGAGCCATGCGCGTGATCGGCATGATCGGAGTGACGCCGCCAACCAGCGCGGCGACTTTGCATGTCATCGAGGGCGGATTGTCGCCGAACTACGTCGCCGAGGCCGCGCGTGCTCATGAGGCTTCCGGCTTCGATCTGGTGCTGGTCGGCTATTCATCGTCGTCCGCCGAAGGTTTTCTGGTTGCCTTGCATGCCGCGGCACGGACCGAGCGGCTTGGTTATCTGATCGCGCATCGCCCGGGCTTCGTCGCGCCGACCTTGATGGCGCGCAAAATCGCGACCTTCGATCATCTGAGCGGCGGCCGGCTCGCCATGCACATCATCACCGGCAAGACCGACGACGAGCAGGAGGGCGACGGCGATTTCACGCCGAAGGCGGAACGCTATCGCCGCGCCGCCGAATATCTCGAACTGATGAAACTGACCTGGACCAGCGAGCGGCCGTTCGACTTCGCTGGCACGTTCTATCGCGTCAAAGGGGCGCGTTCGGATGTGCGGCCGTTGCAAAAACCGCATCCGGTGTTGTTTTTCGGCGGCGCATCTGACGGCGCCTTGGAAATGGGCGCGCGGCTGTGCGACGTCTATGCGATCTATGCCGAGCCGCTTTCGTCCACGCGCGAGCGCATCAAACAGTTTCGCGCGCAAGCGGCGGCCCACGGCCGTACACCGGGCTTCAATGTCTCGGTGCGCCCGATCATTGCCGCAAGCGAGGGCGCGGCCTGGGATAAGGCCAACAAGATTCTCGCCGGCATGACCGGAGCCAAAGGCTGGAGCCGGCAGGAATCAATGTCCGGCCCAGTCGACAATGCCGGCAAGCGGCTGATGAGCTTTGCGCTCGAGCGCGACGTCCACGACGAGCGCTTGTGGATGCCGATCGCGCGCGCAACCGGCGCGCTCGGCAACACCTCGTGTCTCGTCGGCACGCCGGAGCAGGTCGCCCGCGCCATCCTCGAATATTACAAGCTTGGAATCGGCTCGGTGCTGATCCGCGGCTTCGATCCGTTCAACGACACGGTCGAGTTCGGCCGCGAGCTGATCCCGCGGATCAAGGCCGGCGCGCTCGAACTCGATCGCCTGCAAGCGGCAGGGTGAATTAAGCCGAAATCGCCAGCGCCGGCGCCTGCGTGGCGGCGTCCTGCAGCACCATGTCGGCGCCTTTTTTCGCCGATCATCACCGCGGCGGCATTGGTGTTGCCGGAGACCACGGTCGGCATGATCGATGCGTCGATCACACGCAGACGCTCGAAGCCGCGCACGCGCAAGCGCTCGTCGACCACTGCCGCCGGATCAGGACCCATCCGACAGGTCGAGGTCGGATGGTAAACCGTTGTGCCGGTGTCGCGGGCGAAGCTGAGGAGATCTTCATCGCTGACGCAATGGTCGCCGGGCGCGCGCTCTTGCGCGATATAGCGGCGCATCGTCGGCTCGTTCATGATGCGGCGCATCGCCTTCATTCCGGCGACCACGGTGTCGCAATCGCTGCGCGCCGAAAGGTAGCGTGGCTGGATCGCTGGCGGCACGCTGGGGTCGCTCGACTTGATGCGCACGAAGCCGCGGCTCTGCGGCCGCAACTGGCACACCGAAGCCATGAATCCGGGAAAGGCATGCAGCACCGCGCCCGCGGCGTCGGCGCTGAAAATCAGGAAATGGATCTGCACGTCGGGCGTCGCCAGTTCGCGCCGCGTGCGCAGAAACGCGCCGGCGTAGCCGGCGCCGATCGTCAGCAATCCCTTACGTGACATTATATAGCGCAAGCCGGCGCCATAGCAGTGGCGCCAGTGATTGATGACATCGTTCATGGTGATCGGTTCGGTGCAGCGATACTGCATGCGGATCTGCAGATGATCCTGCAGATCGGCGCCGACGCCGGGCATGTCGGCGATCACTTCGATGCCGAGATCGCGCAGAATTTTAGCTGGCCCCAATCCGGAGAGTTGCAGTAGCTGCGGCGAATTGAATGCGCCGCCCGACACGATCACCTCGCCGTCCGCATAAGCGGTGCGCGGCACTCCATGCTGGAGATACTGGATGCCGACGGCGCGGTGTCCTGAAAACAGGATGCGGCTCGCCAGCGCGTTTGATGCGATCGCGAGATTGCGCCGCCGCCGCGCCTCCCTCAGATAACCGACCGCGGTCGACCAGCGCCGGCCGTTTTTCGCCGTCAACTGGAAATAGCCGGCGCCTTCCTGCGTCGCGCCGTTAAAGTCATCATTGCGTGGAAGACCGGCGCGCTCTGCCGCCGCGATGAAAGCCTCGCACAGCGGATGCGGCTCGCAGACATCGGAGACGGCGAGCGGGCCGCCGGTGCCGTGGAAATCGTCGGCGCCGCGCGCTTGATCCTCGGCGCGCCGGAAATAGGGCAGCACATCGGCAAAGCCCCAGCCGGTATTGCCGAGCTGGCGCCAATGATCATAGTCCTCGTGCTGGCCGCGGACGTAGAGCAAGCCGTTGATCGAGCTCGATCCGCCCAGCACTTTACCGCGCGGCTGGATAATTTGCCGATTGTTCAGCTCGGGTTCCGGCTCTGTCTTATACAGCCAATTGACTTTAGCATTGTCGAACAGCTTGCCGTAGCCGAGCGGGATGTGAATCCAGATGTGCCGGTCATGGCCGCCGGCTTCGATGAGCAGCACGCGATGGCGGCCGGATTCGGTGAGCCGGTTAGCGAGCACGCAGCCGGCCGAACCGGCGCCGACGACGATGTAATCAAACCGCGCTTTGTCCGGAATCCCCGCCATGCCGTCTCGCTCCATTCTCATTGCTACAATTGCTGATTATGATGATAGCTCATTCCGTCACCCTAAGGTGCGCGCGAAGCGAGCCTCGAAGGGTGATATCTCCAGCGCCTCGGCCGTCGTCCTTCGAGGCGCGCCTGTTGCGCGCACCTCAGGAAGACGGGACACAATTACGATGAGGAGTTCTGCTTGAACAAGTTCGGTGTCGGTCAACCCGTCCCCAGGGTCGAAGATCCGCGATTCATCACTGGCCGCGGCCGCTATGTTGATGACCTGGAACTGCCGCAGCAGTGCTACGGCGTCGTGGTCATGTCGCCGCATGCGCACGCGCGCATCAAACGCGTCGATGCCGCGAAAGCGAAAGCCGCGCCGGGCGTGCTCGCCGTCCTTGCCGGCGCCGACGTGGCTGCCGACAAGCTCGGCGCTCTGGCGCCGCCGATGCCCGAAGACATGGGCGGCCCCAAGGGATTTCGCACGCTGCGCAGCATTCTCGAAGACAACAAGGTGCGTGCGGTCGGCGATCGCGTCGCCTTCGTGGTGGCAGAGACCTATGCACAGGCGCGCGACGCCGCCGAATTGATCGAAGTCGACTATGAACCGCTGCCCGCGGTGATCGGGGTCGAGGATGCGGTCAAGCCCGCCGCGCCCGCAGTGTGGGACGAACAAGCGAACAACATCGCGTTTACGCTGATGATGGGGAATAAGGACGCGACCGACGCCGCCTTCGCCAAGGCCAAGCACGTGGTGTCGCTCAAGCTCAACAACAATCGCATCACCGCGAATTCGATCGAGCCGCGCGCCGCGATCGGCCATTATCATCCCGACAGCGACAGCTACACGCTGTATTCGACCTCGCAGAATCCGCACGGCACGCGCTCGGCGGTCGCCGGGCAAGTCTTGAAGATCCCCGAAACCAAGCTTCGCGTCATCTCGCCCGATGTCGGCGGCGGCTTCGGCATGAAGTTCGGCGGCTATCCCGAAGATGCGCTGGTGGTGTGGGCGTCGCGCCGCGTCGGCGGCCGGCCGGTCAAATGGGTTTCGACCCGTTCCGAAGCCTTGCTCGGCGATTCGCAAGGCCGCGACCAGATTGTCACCGGCGAGCTTGCGCTCGATGAGCACGGCAAGATTCTGGGGCTCCGCGTCAATGCACTGCACGCCATGGGTTCGCATGTGTTCGGCGCGTCGATGGTGGTGCCGCTGTTCGCGATGCGGCTTTCGCCCGGTGTCTATCAAATCCCCGCGGTCCACGCCGTCGGCAAAGCGGTGCTGACGAATACGATTCCACTTGCGCCCTATCGCGGCGCCGGACGGCCCGAAGCGACCTTCCTGATCGAAATGCTGCTCGACCGCGCCGCGCGCACGCTTGGCATCGACCCCGTGGAAATCCGGCGGCGCAATTACATTCCGGCCGCGGCGATGCCGCACAAGTTGCAAACCGGCATCACCTACGACAGCGGTGATTTCGTCCATGTGATGGACGAATGCCTCAAGCTTGCCGATTGGAACGGATTCGGCAAACGCGCCGCCGAATCGAAAAAGCGCGGCAAGCTGCGCGGCCGCGGCATCGGCTATTTCCTGGAAGAGGCCGCGGTGTTCAACGACCGCATGGTGCTGCGCTTCGATCCGAGCGGCATGCTCACCATCATCGCCGGCACCCATTCGCACGGCCAGGGCCATCAGACCGTCTACATGCAGATGGTGAGCGAATGGCTCGGCGTGCCATTCGAGAATATCCGCTTCATCCAGGGCGACACCGATGTGGTGCCGATGGGCCGCGGCACCTACGGTTCGCGCAGCATGCATATCGGCGGCAACGCGCTCAAACGCGCCGCCGACGCGATTATCGAAAAAGCAAAGCCGATGGCGGCGACGATGCTGGAAGCCGCCGCCGGCGATATTGAATTCAAGGACGGCACCTTCCGCATCGTCGGCACCGACCGCGCGCTGCCGCTGACCGACGTCGCCAAGGCGTTCTACCGCCCGGTGATGCTGCCGCCGCAATTCGACGTTGGGCTGGAAGCCTCCGGTACCTTTGCCGCCGAGCCGCCGAACTATCCGAACGGCTGTCACGTCTGCGAAGTGGAGATCGATCCGGAGACCGGCGCGGTAACGCTCGATCGCTATGCCGCGGTCGACGATGTCGGCAAGGTGATGAATCGACTGCTCTGTGAGGGCCAGATCCACGGCGGCGTCGCGCAAGGCGCGGGCCAGGCGTTAATGGAGGCGATCGTGTTCGATTCGTCGGGCCAGCTCGTCACCGGAAGTTTCCAGGACTATGCCATGCCGCGCGCCGACGATTTGCCGGAACTGGTTTCTGAGCTGACCGAAGTGCCGGCCAAGACCAATCCGCTCGGCGTCAAAGGCGCGGGCGAGGCCGGCGCCACCGGCGCGCCGCCCGCAATCATGAGCGCCATTCTCAATGCGCTCCACCCGCTCGGCATCGAGTATATCGATATGCCGGCGACGCCGAGCCGCGTCTGGGCGGCGATCAAGGCGCGCGAAAGCAAAGCCGCGCGGAATGATACGACATGACTGAAGCGCCGAACCTGTTCGCCGATGGCAAGGCCTATGAGCGGCTGATGGGCCGCTGGAGCCGCCTTGCCGGCGAAAAATTCCTCCACTGGCTTGATGCGCCGAAAAACCTGAAATGGCTCGACGTCGGCTGTGGCAATGGCGCTTTCACCGAAGTGCTGATCGCGAAGTGTTCGCCGGCCGCCGTCATCGGCGTCGATCCATCCGAAGGCCAACTTGCTTACGCGCGGGGGAGGGCGGGGACAAAGGGCGCGGAATTTCGCGTCGCCGACGCGCAGGCACTGCCGTTTCCCGACAAGAGTTTCGACGCCGCCAGCATGGCCTTGGTGATCGTTTTTATTCCCGACCCGGCGAAAGCTGTGCGCGAACTGGCGCGCGTGGTGCGGCCGGGCGGTGTCGCTGCCACTTACATGTGGGAGTTTCCCGACGGTTTTCCGCTCGCGCCCTTGGCGGCGACGATGAAGGATTTAGGTCTGACGCCGCCGGAGCGGCCGAATGTCGAGGCTTCGGGGCGCGACGCCATGCGTGCGATCTGGAAAGAAGCTGGGCTCACCGCGATCGAGAGCGAGGTGATCCGCATACGCGTGAGTTTCTCCAGTTTCGATGATTTCTGGGATTCCAATACCGTGCCGGTCGGTCCCTCCGGCAAAGCGCTGTCTGAGCTTTCACCGAGCGCGCGCGAGCAATTGAAAGCGCGATTGCGCGAGCGGCTGCCGGTCGCCGCCGATGGATCGATTGCCTATGAGGCCTTCGCCAATGCGGTGAAAGGTGTCGCTCCCTGAGCGTTCGCCCGATCTTTTGGCGCTCGGAACACAGTTAAAATCAATAGCAGCATCGCAACCTATTGATTCCCGCGGCAAACGGCCGGTTGCACCGGACCCCCGCGCCGCTTATATTCCATCAGCTTTTCCAGTCATCGTTGATGACGTGAGTGGCTTCGCCAAAGGGGCGGGCGGAGCGCAGAGGAGATTTACCTATGGTCACGCCTTTGATGCCGAAAGCCACCGCCGTGTGGCTGGTCGAAAACACCTCACTGTCGTTCGATCAGATCGCCGAACTTTGTCATCTGCATCCGCTCGAAGTCAAAGCCATCGCCGACGGTGACGCGGCACAGGGCATCAAGGGCCTCGATCCGATCCTCACCGGGCAGTTGACGCGCGAGGAGATCAAGGCGGCGGAGGCCGATCCTAATCACCGGCTGCACATTGCCGAGCCGAAGGTGCGCTTGCCTGAGGCCAAGCCGAAGAAGGGGCCGCGCTACACGCCGGTGTCGCGCCGTCAGGACCGGCCCAACGCCATCCTCTGGCTCGTGCGTAATCACGGCGAGCTCAAGGACAGCCAGATCATGCGGCTCGTCGGCACGACGAAATCGACGATCCAGGCGATCCGCGAACGCACGCACTGGAATTCGGCGAATTTGACGCCGCTCGATCCGGTGACGCTCGGGCTGTGCTCGCAGATCGATCTTGACCTCGAAGTGCAGAAGGCGGCGAAGGAGAAGCCGGCGCCGGTCCAGGAGCCGGGCGCCACGCTGTTACCGGCATCGGTGACCACCGCGCCAAAAGAAGAGCCCGAGCCCGCGGCGGCGAAAAAGCCGGGCGAGGAGCTCAATGTCGAGGCGGTGTTCGCCAAGCTCAAACAACTCGGCGGCGGCCAAAAGAGCGAGTGAGTTTTTCACCCCCGAGGTACGAGCCCCCGACTTGTCGGGGCGAGTTCCGAAGGGCGACGGCCGGAAAGGCTATCCTTCGAGGGTCGCCGAGGCGGCCACCTCGGGATGACGTATCACCCCCGATCATTGCGCAGCACGACGCAGGCGCCGCCTGCGGCGATGAGTTTCCGGCAGAATTTTTCGAGATAGGTGCGATCGTCGTCGGCGATGCGGATGTTGTAACGCATGGCGAAGCCTAACCCGATGCCGCGGCTCCTTATGACAATCGGCTCGCGGTCGCCGATCAGCGCGGTGTATTGTTTCTGGATTAGCCGATACGTCGCCCAGGCTTTGCTCTCGGACCAATTGGCGGTGAGCTGCATGCCCCAGCGCGGCACATAAGCGGCCATACGCTGCGCCTGTTCTTTCGGCGCCAGGATCAGATTGGCGAGCCGCGTGCACGGCACGCCTTGCGGGATCGTCGTCTCCGACGTCTTCGGCGGGTTGGCCGAGGCCCATTCGTCCGCGGTCCAGCCGGTGATGATGGCGACATAGTTGCGGGTCTCGCCCGGCAGCGGGCGATGGCTGGTGAGCCAGGCGCTCACGCGGCCGGGTCCCGCGTTATAGGCCGCGGCGGCGAGCCCGAGATTACCGAAGCGCGCTTTGAGATCGCGCAAATAGCGCGCCGAGTTCTTCAGCGCCTCGATCGGATCGAACGGATCAATGAGCCCGCGATAGTCCGCGGTCGCCGGCATGAACTGGGCGATGCCTCGCGCGCCTTTATTGCTCACCGCGCGCGCATTGAAGCGGCTTTCCTGCCAGATCACCCGGGCGAAGAACTCGACCGGCAGCTCATTTTCGGCGGCGTCTTGTTCGAGCGCGCGGCAGATATCGTCGGGAGTAGGGGGCTGCGGGGCAGCGGCTTGGTTCTGCGGCGTACTCGCATTGGGCGCGCCTGACGCACCCGCGTTTGTCGCCGCGGGCGGCGCGGCTGCGTTTGGCGCCGCAGGCGGCGCGGCTGCGTTTGTCGCCGCGGGCGGCGCGCTTGGCTGCTGCGCCAAAGCGAGCCCGGTCCACAGCGCGGCCGCGATCAAAAAAAGGAAGACTCTCGCAACAGCCATTCCCGTCTAACGCACCAGCGCGCCATTCGTGCGATGCCTACTTGACCGCTGCGTCCGCTCCCTTGCGTTTGAGCGCGGTGCCGATCTCATCGAGGATCGCGGGGTCGTCGATGGTGGTTGGCATCTGCCAGGTCTCGCCGTCGGCGATTTTCTTCATGGTGCCGCGTAGGATCTTGCCGGAGCGGGTCTTCGGCAGCCGTGCCACGGTAATCGCGATTTTGAATGCCGCCACTGGGCCGATTTTTTCGCGGATGAGCGCGACGCATTCCTTCTCGATCTCGCCGGGCGGTCGGTTGACGCCGGATTTGAGCACGATGAAGCCGCACGGCACCTCGCCCTTGAGCTGATCCTTGACACCGAGCACGGCACATTCGGCAACGTCGGGATGCGAGGCCAGCACTTCCTCCATGCCGCCGGTGGAGAGCCGGTGGCCGGCAACATTGATGATGTCGTCGGTGCGGCCCATGACGAAAAGGTAGCCGTCGTCGTCCTTAAATCCGGCATCGGCGGTTTTGTAATAGCCGGGAAATTCGTCGAGATAGCTTTCGCGCATGCGGGCGTCCGCCTGCCACAGCGTCGGCATGCAGGACGGCGGCAGCGGCAGCTTGACCACGATCGATCCCATCTTGCCGCGCGGCAGTTCGCGGCAGTTCTCGTCGACGATGCGGATGTCGTAACCGGGCATTGCCACGGTGGGCGAGCCATGTTTGACCGGGAGCATGCCCAAGCCGACGGGATTGCCGGCAATGGCCCAGCCGGTCTCGGTCTGCCACCAATGGTCGATCACCGGCACGTTGAGGAGTTTCTCCGCCCAAGCGAGCGTATCGGGATCGGCGCGCTCGCCGGCGAGAAACAGCGTGCGGAATTTCTTCAGGTCGTACTGCGTCAACAGCTTGCCCTGCGAGTCTTCCTTCTTGATGGCGCGGAACGCCGTCGGCGCGGTGAACATCGCGGCGCAGCCGTGTTCGGAAATCACGCGCCAGAACGCGCCGGCGTCCGGCGTGCCCACCGGCTTGCCCTCGTAGAGGATCGTGGTGCAGCCGTGAAACAGCGGCGCATAAACAATGTAGGAATGCCCGACCACCCAGCCGACGTCCGAAGCTGCCCAGTACACCTCGCCCGGCTCGACGCCGTAGAGATTTTTCATCGACCACTTGAGTGCGACCATGTGGCCGCCATTGTCGCGTACCACGCCTTTCGGCCGTCCGGTCGTGCCTGACGTATAGAGAATATAAAGCGGATCGGTCGCTTCCACCGGCAGGCAATCGAAAGCGGAGTGGGCATGGACGAGCGCGTGATCGCGCATTTGCGCCCAGTCGCGGTCGCGGCCTTCGATGAGTGGCGCCTGCGCCTGTGGCCGCTGCAGGATCAGGCAGGTTTGCGGCTTGTGCCCGGCGAGCGTGATCGCCTCGTCGAGCAGTGGTTTGTATTGCACGACGCGCCCCGGCTCGAGCCCGCAGCTTGCCGACAGGATCGCTTTCGGCTTGCAGTCATCGATGCGAGTGGCGAGTTCGCGCGCGGCAAAGCCGCCGAACACGACGGAATGGATGGCGCCGATGCGCGCGCAAGCGAGCATGGCGATGACCGCTTCCGGCACCATCGGCATATAGATGATGACGCGGTCGCCCTTGCCGACCCCGAGGTCGCGCAACATGCCGCCCAGCACCTGCGTCTCGGTCAAGAGCCGATGATAAGTCAGCGTGCGCTTTGCGCCAGCGAGTGGGGAATCGTAAATGATGGCGGCTTGCTCGCCGCGTCCGGCATTGACGTGGCTATCCACCGCATTGAAGCTGGTGTTGCAGACCCCGCCGACAAACCAGCGGCCGTAGACGCCCGCGGCAGGATCAAAAACTTTCTTCGGCTGCTCGAACCAGTCGATATCGCCGGCTGCTTCGCCCCAAAATCCGAACGGATCGCGCTGCCAGCGCGCATAGATATCGTGGTAGCGGCTTGTGCGGACGTCCATGGCGGCGCCTTCCATTGTTATTGTTTCGTTGGACTATACCCCTGCCAAGTCGGCGCGAACAGCAAGGCGGCCAGCGGCGAAAAGGCGACCATTTGCCTTCGTCTTTGCCTATTCGCTCCGCCCCATCTTTTCGCTAGGCTTGGCGCGGAGGCAAACATTGCCCGCAGCAGACATGGTCAGTCCCTACGATACCGACCTCGATCGCAATCCGGCGAATTTCCAGCCGTTGACGCCATTGTCGTTTCTCGCCCGCGCCGCCGCAGTCTATCCCGACCATCCCGCCGTCGTCCACGGCGCGCGCAGCCTCACCTATCGGGAATTTTATGCCCGGACGAAATGCCTCGCATCGGCGCTGGCGCAGCGCGGCATCAAGCGCGGCGACACGGTCGCCGTCGTGCTCGCCAATACGCCGCCGATGCTGGAAGCGCATTACGGTGTCGCCATGGCCGGGGGCGTGCTCAACACCATCAATACGCGGCTCGACGCGGCGATCATTGCTTTCACGCTCGACCACGGCGATGCCAAAGTGTTGATCACCGACCGCGAATTTTCGGGGGTGGTCAAAGAGGCACTTGCCGCCTGTAAGAACAAGCCACTGGTGATCGATTACGACGATCCGGAGTTCACCGGCGCTGGCGAGCGCCTCGGCGAAATCGAATACGAAGACTTCCTGCGCGACGGCGATCCGGATTTCGCCTGGCGGATGCCGCACGATGAGTGGGACGCGATCTCGCTCAACTACACTTCGGGCACCACTGGCGATCCTAAAGGCGTCGTCTACCACCACCGCGGCGCCTATCTGTTGGCGATGGCGAACGTCATCACCTGCGGCATGGGCAAGCATCCGGTTTATCTGTGGACGCTGCCGATGTTCCATTGCAACGGCTGGTGCTTCACCTGGACGCTGTCGGTGGTCGCCGGCACCCATGTCTGCTTGCGCGCGGTCCGCGCGCCCGCGATGTACGACGCCATTGTCACGCACAAGGTCACGCATCTGTGCGGCGCGCCGATCGTGATGTCGACGCTGCTCAATGCGCCGGCGCATGAGAAAAAGCCGCTGCCACACGTCGTGCAGTTCGCCACCGCCGCCGCGCCGCCGCCCGAGGCGGTGCTGGCGGCGATGAAGGCCGCCGGCTTTAACGTCACGCATCTTTACGGCCTGACCGAAACCTATGGACCGGCCGCCATCAACGACTGGCATCGCGAATGGGAGGCGTTGAATTCCTCCGATCAGGCCGCCAGGAAAGCGCGCCAGGGCGTCGCCTATCCGGTCTTGGAAGCGCTCGATGTGATCGATCCGGAAACCATGCAGGCCGTGCCGCGCGACGGCGAGACCTTGGGCGAGGTAATGTTCCGCGGCAATGTGGTGATGAAAGGCTATCTGAAAAATAAATCGGCCAGCGCGGCAGCGTTTGCCGGCGGCTGGTTTCATTCCGGCGATCTCGGCGTCATCCATCCGGACGGGTACATCCAGCTCAAGGACCGCTCCAAGGACATCATCATTTCCGGCGGTGAAAACATTTCCTCCATCGAAGTCGAAGACGCGCTGTACAAACATCCGGCGGTCCAGGTCGTCGCGGTGGTCGCCAAGCCAGATGAAAAATGGGGCGAGACGCCGTGCGCGGTCGTCGAACTCAAGCCGGGAACGACAGCGAGCGCCGACGAGCTGATCGGCTGGTGCAAGAAGAATCTTGCCTCCTACAAATGTCCGCGCCACATTTTGTTTGCCGAAATCCCGAAGACCTCGACCGGCAAGCTACAAAAATTCAAGCTGCGCGAGATGGTGAAGGCGATGTAAGTCGTGGCCGATAGCGCGGGCTCACGCCATCAGCTTTTTAGAAGGCCGACTAAAACGTGAATGCCCGGCGTGAAGCCGGGCATCGATCACTCACCCGCCGCGCCAACGTAGGCGGCGCAGCGGTTGTCTCTAACTCTAAGAACTTAATGGACGAGTGTGTCTTGCTTTAGTCGGGCGATCTCGTCTTTGACGTGCAATTTTTTACGTTTGAGTTCGGCAATTTGGAGGTCGTCAATCGAGGGGTGCGTAAGTGCTTCTGCGATTTCCTGTTCAAGCGCTTGGTGCCGTTTTTCAAGTTCCGCAAGATGCGATTCAATCGCCATGTGGCATGCCTCCTTGCAGATGGCCGGTTCCGATCGTTCCTACACCCTGACAATCGCCGTTTAGGATACTCCGATTTTGCCTTTTCGAAAATCCCCGCCGGCGCAGTTGCGGCGCACTTGTGGGCGATTGGCCAAAACGCGATAATCGCTCGTCACTTAGGTGCAGTCAGGTGCAAGACCCGGGGGCTTATCGGCCGAAAAACCGCGCTTTCCTAGGCTCGGCGCGACCAGGGCAGCGATGACGCAAGAGGAAGAACGCGAGCTTCGCGCGGAACTGGCGCGCCTGCAACAGGAGCATCGCGACCTCGATGCCGCGATTGCGGCGCTGCAGGAATCGCCCGGATCAGACCTTATCCAGGTGCAGCGCCTGAAAAAGCGCAAATTGCTGCTACGCGACCGCATCACCTTTATTGAAGACCAGCTCACGCCAGACATCATTGCGTGAGTGCCGGTATCACGATCGGTGCGGTAATTTCGCCTCTGCAAAAATGCAAATCTGGCTCCATTCGGTTGCGAAATGCCAGGCCTTGGTCGGGGCCAAAATTCGACCGGCGCCGCGGACGACGCCGGGCGGATGCGCGGCGAGCCAAAATGACAAAGTTTTGATGTGGAACTGAAGGCTGCGGACGCGTCGAGCGCCGGCTGCCTGAAAAGCCGCATGGCGCCGCAGTAAGCCTGATGGCGGCGCAGCATAGGTCCGGCGGAAGGCGCCAAAGATGGCTGCATTCTGACGGGGCCATTCAGTGTGCATTCACCAATAAATGGGATTTTAGGCGCCGACAGTCGCAATCTGGGATTGCGAGCGAAACGTGAGGTGAAGTCATGAAAAGAATACTGACCGCCCTCGTCGCTGCCGCCACCCTCGCCGGCGCAGCGCTAGCAAGTTCGGCGCCCGCGCAAGCGCGTTGGGGCTGGGGCTGGGGCCTTGGTAGTTTTGCAGTCGGAGCCGTTGTCGGCAGCGCACTGGCGTCGTCGTACTACTATCCCTACGGCTACTATGGCTATTACGCGCCGTATCCCTATCCGCCGCCCTGCGTGTGGCGCCAAGTGTGGAACGGCTATGCTTGGGTTCGCGCCTGCGTCTGACCGGCCAGAAGCTAGGTGAAGGAGAACAGTTGAGGCGTTTCCCCTGCGGAAACGCCTCGCAGTTGCGAAGGGTGATGATTTTCGGCACCTAACTTCCGCCAAAGAGTGGCTCTTGAGTTTCGGCGGGTTCGTCGTGAATTCGGGGGTTTCGGGGACTTCCGCCTGTCAACATCCCAGATCGGCACCCGGCCGATCACATGAGGAAAGCACATGCATAAGTCGCTTGTGGGCCTCGCCGCGGCTGCGGCGTTGGGCTTCGCTGCGGTCGCGGCGCCGGCGCCGGCAAACGCGGGCTGCTACGGCTGCGCAGTGGGCGCCGGCATCATCGGTGGCGTCGCTGCGGGCGCGATTATCGGAAGCGCCATCGCCAATAGCCCGCCGCCTCCACCGCCGCCGCCCTACTACTATCCACCACCGCCGGCCCCTGCCTACTATCCGGCCCCGGGCCCAGGCTATGCCGCGCTGGCGCCGGGCTGCTACTGGGGCAAACGCCAGGTTTGGGTTGAGGGCTACGGCTACCGCTGGCGGACCGTGCAAATCTGCCAGTAAATTAAATCTGAGCGCGGTTGCGCTTTGAATTTGGACCGGCCGGCTTGAATCATCCGGCCGGTCTTTCTATGCGATGGACCTGTCGGTCCAGCTTCTGCCGTGCGACGATGCCGATAAACGCGACGACAAAGGTGATTCTGCCGCTGCGTTGGCGCGTCGCGGCGATGTCCAAGAGCTTGCTGGGGCGGCTCTGGCACAACAAACCGCGCCGACGATCCGGCTCGCGCACAATGCTGGCATTCGTTTGGACTGCCATCATCGCGTTGTGTCTCTACGCGGCGTTGGCGATGACGATCTATTTCGCGCAGCGCTCGTTGATGTATTTCCCCGACACCATCCACGTGCTTCCGGCGGCGGCCGGGTTGCCCGAAGCCGAAGAAGTGCCGCTCACTGCGGCTGACGGCGTGCGCATCGCCGCCTGGCACGTGCCGCCGCGCGACGGCAAGCCAGTGATCCTGTACTTCCACGGCAATGGCGGCGCGCTGCGCTTTCGCGTCGAGCGCTTCCGCAGGCTTATCGCTGACGGGATCGGGCTCCTCGCGCTGGAATATCGCGGCTATGGCGGCTTGGCCGGCAGTCCAAGCGAGGCGGGGCTGATTGCCGACGCACAAGCCGCCTATCGTTTTGCTGCCGCGCGTTACCCGGCGCAACAACTCGTATTGTGGGGTGAGTCGCTAGGCTCAGGCATTGCGATCGCCATTGCCGCGGAGCATCCGGTGGGCCGCGTCATTCTCGAAGCACCGTTCACGTCAGCAGTTGCCGTCGGCGCCCAGCATTACTGGTACCTGCCGGTGTCGCTACTGATGAAGGATCAGTTCCGGTCCGACACGCGCATCGGCAAGGTCAAGGCGCCGGTGATGATCATGCACGGCGTGCACGACCGTGTCGTTCCCTACGCGATGGGCGAGCAATTATTCGATCTCGCCAACCAGCCGAAACACTTCGTGCGTTTTCTGGACGGCGGTCACGAAGACCTTGACGCCAACGGAGCGCTCGATGCCGTCGGGCGCTTTCTCGCCGGCGATATCGATTAGTACTTCGCCGCAGCGACGCGACCGTCACTGCGGGACCGTCATCAATTCCAGCACGTGCCCGTTCGGATCGCGAAAATAGAAGCCGCGGCCGCCGCCCCAATTATTGAGCTTGCCGTCTTCGAGATTCCACGGCGCGCTGCCGAACACGATCTTGGCCTTTTTGACCCGGCCAAGAATGGCGTCGAAGTCGCGATCGGTTACATGGAAAGCGAGATGATGGCTGTCAAAATCGGAGTCATCATCGAACAGCAAGGTCAGCTCCTTATTCACCCGTACCGGCGCGAAATGCCCGGTGCGACCACGCTTTAACCCGAAAATCTGGGCGAAGAATTTCGCCGCGGCCGCCTTGTCGCGCGCCGGCACGATGGTGTGATTCAGCGTAACAGTCATGAGGCCTCCCTTCGGCTGCCTGCTTTCGGTGCGTGATGCCTTAGTCACAAACACTCAAAACGTCGGATAGGTCTGTCCGACCTTGCCGCCGACGCGGGCAAAGCCCTCCTTGGCCGGCTGGTACTTGTCGTTGATATTGAGCGCTTTGGCATACGAGCCTGCGGCCTTGTCCTTCTGCCCCAGCCGCTCATAGGCGAGCCCGCGGCTGGTCCAGGCGCGCAAATTCACCGGATCCATCTGCACCGCCTCGTCGAGATCGCTGGCCGCCGATTTGGTGTCGCCAAGCGCCAGATAGCTGAGCGCGCGCGCCACGTAGGGCTCGGTCTTTTTGTTGGCAAGCCCCAATGCAGTCGAGAAATCATCGATCGCGAGGGCGTGCTGGCGCGTGCTTTGATACAGGAGCCCACGATTGTAATGAGCCTCGGAATTCTCCGGCTGCAGGCCGATCGCTTTGTTGAAATCCTCAAGCGCCTGATTGTTGCGTCCTTGCTCGCGGTAGACGATGCCACGGCCGATATAGGCCGCCGCATAAGAGGGATCGAGCGCCAGCGCCTTGTTCTCATCGGCAAGCGCCTGATCGAGTTTGTTGATCCGGCGGTACACCAGCGCGCGATTGGCATAGGCCTGGGCGTAATTCGGATCGAGGCTGATCGCCTTACTGAAATCGGCCAGCGCCTGCTCGGGCTTGCCGGATTCGCCATAGACCGAGCCGCGCATATTGTAGGCCTGCGGGTCGTTCGGGTTGCGCTGCACCACGTCGGTGAGCGAAGCAATATTGGTGCTTGCTGTGGCGTAGCGCGCATCTTCGCTCGGGGAAGCCGTGGTGCCGAGGGTCGCGCAGCCGGACAATGCCGCTGCCATGACACATGCGACAAGGCGAAGGGGTATCGCGGTTCGGCCCATGCGCGACCGACCATACCGCG
>JBKPIZ010000184.1:0-12397 GCA_046730495.1 Pseudomonadota bacterium | reverse complement strand
CTAGCAACTCCATCCCTATAGTGCCGCTTTTGAACCCGAAGTTCGCATTCCAGCTCTCCGCAAAATTGTGCGAACTTCGGGTTCGCGGCACTACCGCAAAGTTCGGCCATAGTTTCACGCGACCTCCCTGCGAGCCAATACGGCCAATATCGCCAAGCGAATTCCAAGACCCGTCAGGGCCGATGATCAAGACCGCCGAGCACGATAACAAGGACCTTTGGGTTTTTGCCTATGGCTCACTGATGTGGCGGCCGGGATTTTCTTATCGCGAGCGGGTCCCGGCCCGGCTGATCGGGCTGCATCGTGCCCTTTGCGTGTTCTCATTTGTTCATCGCGGCACGCCGGAGCGGCCCGGGCTCGTGCTTGGACTCGATGGCGGCGGAATGTGCCGCGGCATCGCCTATCGGGTCGCGGCCGCGGCACGCGCCGAAACGCTGCACTACTTGCGCGCGCGCGAACAGGTCACGACCGTCTATGTCGAAACCATGCGGCAGATCGAGCTCGAAGAGCGCGCGCGACGCCGGGTGGGGGCGGTGTGCTACATCGTCGATCGCAGCCACGTGCAATATGCCGGGCGGCTGACGCTTGCGGAAAGTCTGCATCATGTGCGCCAGGGCCACGGTCAATCCGGGTCCAACCGCGATTATGTGCTGGAAACGGTGCGTGCGCTCGAAGCGCTCGGTTATCGCGAGAGTGATTTGCATTTGCTGGCCGAACGGCTGGCGGGATCAGAAGTCAGAAACCAGAAGTCGGAAATCAGAGAGCCGGGCACCGACGCCGGTAATCTCAACGTTGTGACGGACCGGTGATTGCCGCTCGATCTTCTCTGATTACTGATTACTGATCCCTGTTTCCTGATTTTCCTGGAACAATCGAGCGCTTGCTTGTTCGATCGTGTCTTGCAGATGCGCAAGGAATCCAGCGCGGTCGAATCCCGGCGCAATCGGAGGCAAAAATTCCACGATGATTGTGCCCGGCAGCCGAACAAGTGAACGGCGCGGCCAGAACAATCCGGAATCGAGCGCAGCCGGCACGCAGGGCAGTCCGAGCCTGTCATAGAGATGCACGATGCCCGGTTTGTAGCTGGGTTCGGCACCGGGCGCGCGGCGGGTACCTTCCGGGAAGATGACGAGCTGCCGCGGCCGTGGTCCGGCGAGCGCCCGCTGCGCCCGCGCGGTCATGCGGGAGAGCGCGGCCATGCCGGCGCCGCGGTCGACCGGGATCAGGCCGGCTTTCCAGGTGTACCAGCCGAATAGCGGGATCCACATCAATTCGCGCTTGAGGACGTAGATTGGGTCTTCAAGCACGGCGTAAAGAGCGAAAGTCTCCCATGCCGATTGGTGCTTGCATGCCACGATGCAAGAGCCCCGCGGAATATTTTCTGTGCCGCGCCACGAGACATGCGTGCCACAGATGACGCGCAGCAGCCAAAGACTGGTACGGGCGTAGGAGCGGATAAAAGCGCGCAGGACCGGATAAGGCAGCAGCAGCGTGGGCAGCGCCACGATCATGTGAACGAGCAGATTGGCGTAGAACAGCGCGTTAAAGGCAAGCGATCGGAAAGGAACCAGTCGGGACACGGACATGTTTTCCGAAAACAGGCGATCAGCTCGTTGCCGGGGCCGACTCAAATTGCATGCGCAGCTTGGCGGCGAGGTATTTGAAGTATTCCGACAGCACGACTTTGGTGGTCGCGCCATTCGACCACCACGGCTCGACGCGCAATCGGTCGGAGACGACCGGGTAGGGAATCAAAGCGACCTCCGGCAGCTGGTGCGACAGTTCGGCCAGCGCCCGCGGCATGTGGTAGGCGGACGTTACAACAATCAAAGAATGAAAATCGTTCTTGAACATCCACTGCCGTGTCCCCACCGCGTTGCCCAACGTGTTGATCGCCGAATAGTCGAGATCGACGCAACAGGTCAGTAAACGATTGTAATCGACCACCTGACGGGCGATGTCACTTGTCGTGGTGCCGGCGTAGACGCCGGAGATCAAAAGCCGCTTGGCGCCTCCGGCGGCGAGCAGTGCCAGTGCGTCGGAAACGCGCGAGTCGCCGCCGGTCAGCACCACGATACCGTCGGCATTGCGATCAAGCTCGATTTGCTGGTCGGGCAGTTGCGAAATGAAATAGCCGAAGCCGCCGACAAATACGATCGCGGCAAAGACAATGAGCTTGCTGCCGATCGAACCGATCCGGCGCCTTCTCACCGCCTTTCTAAGGCTCGGCATTCCAGCGCTCCCTCGCCGAAGCTCGACCGCCGCCGGCCATATCGGTACCTGTGTCGTGCCTCACTCGATATTATCCAAGGTGTGGGCGACGGTGCGGCGGCACGCCACGGCGGTGACCAGCGCCATCAGCACGATAACGACAAACATGGCGATATAACCGGCCGGCCCGATCGCCAGGCTGCCGAACAGAGCAGCGGCCTGTTCGCCTCCTGGCGCGCCGATGAGCCAGGTATCGGCTGCTTGTAGAATTCCGAACAGCGCCATCGCGGCGCCGCCGCCAATCGCGCCGCCCTTGAGACCCAAAACCAAAAAATGCCGCTGAAACTGACTGGCGACGAAGCCGTCGGTCGCACCGACATAATGCAGGACTTCGATGGTCGGCCGGTTGGTCGCCATGGCGCCGCGGGTGGCGAAGGTGACGGACAGGACGGTGACGGCAATCACGAGCGCAAGAATGACCATCCCGGTAGCGACCGCGGTCTCCGCCATGGTCCGCATGCGGTCGATCCAACCGCGATGGTCGTCGAGGGTAGCGCCTGGCACCTGCGCCGCGAGGGCTTTGCGCAAATCGGCGAAATTGGCCGCGCCGCCGGGCACTAGCTTCGCCACGATAATGCGTGGGATCGGTAAGTCGCCGAGCGTGATGCCTGAACCGAGCCACGGCTCGACGAGCTCTGCGGATTCCTTTCTGGTATAGGGGCGCACGTCGGCGATGCCTGGGGCTTGGCGCATGACGGCGGCTGCCGCCGTAACGTCCGCGTCCAGATCGCGCCCGGGCACGGGGCGAACTTGGATCGTCACCTCGCGCCCGACCTCCGACTGCCAGTCGCTCGCTGCGCCGGCGATCAACATGGCCGCACCGGCGGCCAGCGCGGCAAGGAACGTCATGATGGCCACGACCGCGGTTAGCGAGCGCCCGGCTATTGAATCGCGCGGCACGATCGGCGTCGGCCCGCGGCGCGGGGCAATGGCCGAAGCCGCCTCGCGGTCGGCCCATGATCGCGCCGCGGTATCGAAGGGCTCACTCGTAGACATGCAATCGTCCCTCGTGCAGCACCAGACGGCGCGCGTCGTACTCGTCCATGAGCGCAATGTCGTGCGTGGCGATAATGACCGAGGTCCCCGATCGATAAAGCTCGATGAATAGCCGTAAGAGTCGCTGGCCGAGATTGGGATCGACGTTGCCAGTCGGCTCGTCGGCGAGCAACAATTGTGGCCGTGCAATTACGGCGCGCGCAATGGCGGCCCGCTGTTTCTCGCCTCCCGACAGCACCGGGGGCAACGCGTCCATGCGCTCACCGAGCCCGACCCATTGCAAGAGCTCGATGACCTCGCTGCGATAGGCGGCCTCGTCCTTGCCCAGCACGCGGAATGGCAGCGATACATTCTCATAAGTGGTCAGATGATCGAGCAGGCGAAAATCCTGGAAGACAATGCCGATGCTGCGGCGCAGCGTGGCGCGGTCGTCCTTCGTCAGCGTGGCAGTGTCTCGATTGAACATGGAAATCAGGCCGCGCGTCGGCTTGAGCGACAGAAATAACAGACGCAGCAGCGAGGTTTTCCCGGCGCCCGAGGGGCCGGTGAGGAACTGAAAAGAATGGCTGTCGATATGGAAGCTCAGGTCGCGCAGGACCTCCGACCCGAAGCCATAGCGCAAGCCGACATTCTCAAATCGGATCACGCGGTCCTCCACCAAGCCGGCGTCGCGATTCGCCCAATTTAGCAGCCGAACAATCGCCGGTGGCCCAGTGGTGCGCCGGGGCCGGCGTGGTTACCCCTTCTTTAACAGACAGCTGTTAGGGTCCCCAGGCGCGCTTTTCACGCTTTGCCGATACGCCAATGCTAATCGTCTGCCCAAACTGCGCTACATCCTATGGCGTCGCAATGGCAAGCCTGCGGCCGGCCAGAGGCTGGACCCGGAAGCTTCGCTGCCAGCGTTGCCGCTGGGTCTGGCAAGCGCAGCTCTCCGATACCGACAAGCTTTTGGTCGCGGCCGATGCTGTGCCGCCGATACGACGCGCGATGGCGGCCATTGCGCAAGCTGCTACCGATGCGGCGCGATCGGTGCGGTCGGCACTGCCGCGTCCGCGGCGCGCGACGGCGGTTCTGGCCGAGGAGCTGGAAGCCGGCACGAGCCCCGCGGACCGTGCGCCTATCCCGCCTGCGAGCGTGCATGCCGAGCCTGCCGGCGCGAGGCAGGCAGGCACGCCGGTGACGATCCCGCTGCTCGCAGGCATTGCAGCGATCGTTGCCCGCATCGTTGGCGCTGTCAGGCGTCAACACCGAGCTTGGCGCCGATCTTGGCAGCTGTCGCGGTGGCGCTCTTGGTGGCTATCTTTGCGAGTATCTTGGCGGCAGTCCTGGTGGCTGTGGCGCCCGTCACTGTCACGATTGCAACGCATTGTTCTCGCACTTGCGCTCACTGACGCGGCGATTATCGGCGAGCGCGCCGATCTGGTTTGGGCCATGCCACAAACCGCGTCGTTTTTTGCCGCGCTCGGCTTACCGGTGAACCTTCGCGGCGTCCATTTTGACCGTCTTACCGCAACCGCCGAGCGGCGTGACGGCGAACCGGTGCTGATCGTGCAAGGCGCGATCGGCAATAACACAACGGAAAGCGCGGACGTGCCGGATTTGCGCTTTTCGATCCGCAACGCCGAACATCAGGAAATTTATTCCTGGACCGCCGCGCCAGGGCGCGGACGCTTGTCGGCGGGGCGCAAGTTGGTGTTCCGCAGCGAACTTATTTTGCCGCCGACCGACACACGCGACGTCGTGGTCCGGTTCGTCGATCGCGCCGATAGTTTGTGATTAGCTTGCCCACACTCCATTAATCGTCCGACGCCGCGTAAGGCCGCGGCAGGGGAGCGCCCGGCAGGCCGGCATGTGCGCGGCCGAAATCCGGCGCCGGCGAATCCTGGCCGATCTCGACAATGCCGCGTCGGATCGCCCGCGTCCGTTTGAAATGTTCAAATAAAGCCTCGCCGTCGCCGCGGCGAATCGCGCGTGTCAATTGCGCCAGATCCTCGTTGAAGGTGCCGAGCATTTCCAGAACCGCATCTTTGTTGGCGAGAAAAACGTCGCGCCACATGGTCGGGTCGGAAGCCGCAATGCGGGTGAAATCGCGAAAGCCGCCGGCGGAAAATTTGAGCACCTCCGAACGCGTCACTTCAGAAAATTCGTCGGCGGTGCCGACGATGGTATAGGCGATCAGGTGCGGCAGGTGGCTGGTGATCGCCAGCACCAGGTCATGATGGTCTGGCGCCATGGTTTCAACATTGGCGCCGAGCAGGCGCCAAAACGCCGCCAATCTGTCGACGGCCGCGGGCTCGGTCCCTTGCGGCGGGGTGAGAATGCACCAGCGGCCGACGAAGAGTTCGGCGAAGCCGGCATCGGGGCCGGATTGCTCGGTGCCGGCGACCGGATGCGCCGGCACGAAGTGCACTCCGGCGGGCAAATGCGGGGCCATGTCGCGCACGATCGCGCCTTTGACCGATCCGACATCGGAAACAATCGCGCCGCGCTTAAGCTGAGGTGCGATCTCTTTGGCCACTTCGCCGCACGCCCCGACCGGCACGCAGGCGATGACCAGATCGGCGCCCGCCGCCGCGGCGCCGTTATCCTCGACGACTTGGTCCGCCAAGCCCAATTCGGCCACGCGCCGCCGGGTCGCCGGCGACCGCGCGGTGGCGATAATTTCACGCACCGCGCCTTGGGCGCGCGCCGCCCGCGCGATCGACGAGCCGATCAGTCCGACGCCGATCAGCGCCAGGCGGTTAAACAGGGGTGCTTGGCTGCTCATGGTACGAGCTTTACCTCTCCCCCCGTTGGGGAGAAGTAAACAATGGCGATGCCAACCATCACTTCTGCCCCAGAAATTCTTTGAGGGCCGCGACGACCAGGCGATTGGCTTCCTCGGTCCCTACCGTCATACGCAGCGCGTTCGGCATCTTGTAGGCGGTAGTCTGCCGCAAAATCAGTCCGCGCGCGGTGAGGAAGGCGTCGGCATCCTTGGCGGTCCGCCCTTTGGCTTCGGGAAAATGGATCAGCACAAAATTGGCGACGCTCGGCGTCACTTTCAGTCCGAGTTTGCCGATTTCCACCGTCAGCCAATTGAGCCAGCGCGTATTGTGTTCGCGCGAGCGCTCCTGATGCTCGAGATCCTCGATCGCGGCAACGCCGGCGGCGATGGCCGGCCCGGTGACGTTGAACGGGCCGCGAATGCGATTGATCGCGTCGACGATGTGCGCCGGCGCGAACATCCAGCCGAGCCGAAGTGCGGCAAGCCCGTGGATTTTGGAGAACGTCCGGCACATGACCACGTTCTCGGAGGTGGCGACGAGCTCAATGCCAGCTTCGTAGTCGTTGCGCCGGACATATTCGGCGTAAGCGGCGTCGATCACCAAAAGCACATGGGGCGGCAGCCCGCGGTGCAGGCGTTTGACCTCATCGAACGACAGGCAGGTGCCGGTCGGATTGTTCGGATTGGCGATAAAGACGATCTTGGTCTTTTTCGTCACCGCGGCCAGGATGGCATCGACATCGGCGGTGTAATCCTTCTCCGGGGCGATGATGGGTTTGCCGCCCGCGCCGAGCGTCACGATCGGATAGATCAGAAAACCGTGCGTCGTGTGGATAGCCTCGTCGCCATCGACCAGATAGGCGTGCGCCAAGAGATGCAAGAGATCGTCCGAACCGGCGCCGCAGACGATGCGATCGGGATCGAGTCCGAAAGCGCGCCCGATCGCTTCGCGCAGATCGCTGGCCGCGCCGTCCGGGTAATCTTCGAGGTGATCCGCCCAGGCCTTATAAGCCGCGATCGCGCGCGGGCTCGGCCCGAGCGGTGTCTCGTTGGACGACAGCTTGAACACTTTCGCTACGCCCGGCGCCTTGCTCTTACCGGGCACATAGGCGTCGATGTCGAGCACGCCGGGGCGCGGCTGGGGACGCATTGCAGGCATCGCAAGTTCTCTTTTATTTGGGCTTTCCCCGCGGCGGCGGAGAAAATTAGGGCACGGTATAGCGGGTTGCGTGACTGCCGACGAGGGCCGAGGAGCGGATCGAGGCCCCGCTCTTAACCAAGGTCGCAGCGACCGCGTCGACGCTGCCATGCGGCACCGAAACAAGCAGCGCCGCGCCGTCGAAGGCGCGGTCGGGCACGGCAATGACATCGGCGAATTCGGCCAAGGCCGGCACCGCGTTGGCGCTCCAGCCGGATACCCGCAGGCTCCATGTCTCGGTTTCGACCACCATGGCGTCGGCGGCGGCACGGGAAATCACAAAGACCGGCATTGCGGCCGGATGGTCGGCGCGTTCGACAAAGGGCAGCCGGGCGATGATCTTCGGCGCGCTGTCGAATTCGAGCGCGGTCCACCACGGGCCGGACCCGGCGATGGCGAAAGCCGGGACCAGGCCGAGATCGCCCTTCGATGCCGTGACCGCTTCGACGACACTCGCCGCGCCCATATGCGGCACAAACGGCACCGTGAAACCGAAGTGAAAGCGCGCGGAATCGCGCATCAAGGCGTCGCCGGCCGAGAGATCGGCGTGCACCGAGAACGGCGCCTGCACATAGGTGAAGGTGGAAATAATGACACGCCAGATGCTTTCGGCGGTGTCGAGCGGCAGGCTGCCGTGATGGCGCTGCACCAAGCGGCGCATCATCTCGGCTTCGCGCGCCGGACGGAACGCGGAGCCGGTCTCTTCGGTTTTCTTTACCGCGATCAGCCGATCGATAATTTCGCCGCGTTCGATCAATAGCGCATGCATGTGCGCGTCGATGCGATCGATCTCGCGACGCAGATCGGGCAGTGACGGCGTGGCTTGGCGCGGCGATTTCGCCATCGTTTAATTCCTCTGCTTCGGCCCATTTGATAGGAGTCGTTAAGGCCGAAAGCAAAGAAAACATTGACTCCGGGGCGAAGGGGCCTATTTACGCCGTTTTGACCGGCCTGGCGCTATTTGGAAAGCAGAGAAATGGCCGATATCGGCGCAACACTTGACCTTGCCGACCGCACGCGCGAAGCGGACGCCCCGCATTCGCCAGTCGTGCGCTTTGGCTTGGACAAGCCGCTACGGCTCGACGCCGGCGTCGATCTCGCACCGTTCCAGATTGCCTATCAGACCTACGGCACACTGAACGCGGCGCGCAGCAACGCCGTTCTGATCTGCCATGCGCTCACCGGCGACCAGCATGTGGTCAACGATCACCCGGTGACCGGAAAACCCGGCTGGTGGGAGACCATGGTCGGGCCCGGCAAGCCGATCGACACCGAGCGTTATTTCGTCATCTGCCCGAACGTGGTCGGCGGCTGCATGGGCACGTCCGGACCGGCCTCGACCAACCCGGCGACCGGCATGCCGTGGGGACTCGATTTCCCCGTCATCACCGTGCGCGACATGGTCCGCGCGCAGGCGATGCTGCTCGATCATCTCGGCATCGAATCGCTGTTCGCAGTGACCGGCGGCTCGATGGGCGCGATGCAGGTGCTGCAATGGGCCGCTACCTATCCGCGCCGCGTGTTTGCCGCGTTGCCGATCGCCGGTTCGACCCGGCATTCGGCGCAAAACATCGCCTTTCACGAGGTCGGCCGCCAGGCTGTCATGGCCGATCCGGACTGGCGCGGCGGACGCTATTTTGCCGACGGCACCAATCCGCGCCGCGGGCTCGCGGTCGCGCGCATGGGGGCGCACATCACTTATCTTTCCGACGCGGCGCTGCACCGCAAATTCGGCCGTCGCTTTCAGGATCGCGACAACCCGACCTTCTCGTTCGACGCCGACTTTCAGGTGGAATCCTACCTGCGCCACCAGGGCATCACCTTCGTCGAGCGGTTCGACGCCAATTCCTATCTCTATCTGACGCGCGCAATGGACTATTTCGATCTCGCCGCGGACTATGATGGAGTCGTTGCGGAAGCCTTCCGCGGCGCGCCGACGCGCTTCTGCGTCATCTCGTTCACTAGCGATTGGCTGTTTCCAACTTCGGAGTCGCGCGCCGTCGTACACGCGCTCAATGCCGCCGGCGCGCGGGTGTCGTTTGCCGAAATCACCACCGACAAAGGCCACGACGCTTTCCTGCTCGATGAGCCGGAACTGTTCGCGATCGTGCGCGGTTTCCTCGAAGGCGCCGCCCAGGCGCGTGGGCTGGCGGGACGGTGAGCATGCTGTCGCGGCTGAAATACGATCTCACCATGGCGGAGGCCGCGCGCGGCCCGGGCGGCTCGCGCGTCGACTTGCTGGTGGTCGCCGACATGGTGGCACGCGGCGCGCGCGTGCTCGATGTCGGCTGCGGCGACGGCGAATTGCTGCGGTTACTCGAAAGTCGCGGCGTCGATGGCCGCGGCATCGAACTGTCGCGCGAGGGCGTGAACGAATGCGTCGCCAAGGGCCTTGCCGTGGTCCAGGGCGACGCCGATACCGACCTCGAAGATTATCCCGACGACGCCTTCGATTACGTCATCCTGTCGCAGACGCTGCAGGCGACGCGGCGGCCGCGCGTGGTGCTCGAGCACATGCTGCGCATCGGCCGTCACGGGATCGTGTCATTTCCGAATTTCGGCCACTGGCGCATCCGGCTGCAAATTTTCTTCGGCGGGCACATGCCGCGCACCGACAATTTGCCCTATGCCTGGTACGAGACGCCGAACATCCATTTCTGCAGCATCAAGGATTTCCGGGAATTGTGCCACGCCGCCGGCGCCAAAATGGAGCAGGCGGTCGCGCTCAATGCTTGGGGCGGACGGATGCGGCTGAAAATGCCGTGGTGGTTCTGGAATCTGTTCGGCGAGCAGGCGGTATTCTTGCTGAGCCGGCGGGGGTAGCGCTCGTCGTTGCGAGGAGCGACAGCAACGAAGCAATCGAGGCTTTATAGCGTCCTGGATTGCTTCGCGGAGCTTGTCGTCGGGCCGGCCACTTCGGGCCGGACCCGTTGGCTCGCAATGACGATCCTAAATGTGTGTTAGCCCGCCTTCGCCCTGTGGGCTTTGGCGCGGCAGCCTTCGCTCGCTTCGTAATCGGCTGGCTCGCCGAGCCGTAGCTCGCGAAGCCAGCGAAGGCTGGTGGGCCCGGGAGGACTCGAACCTCCAACCAAGCGGTTATGAGCCGCTAGCTCTGACCATTGAGCTACGGGCCCTGCTGTCCACATGTGACATGATCCAGGTGTGCCTTGATCCACGTGTGACAGGACTGAGCCAAGATGGGCAAGATAATATAGTGGACCCATTGATCAAAGTTGCAGGGAGGCCGCGCCGATGCGACCGTTCGAGGGAATCCGCGTAATCGACGTCACCCATGTTCTCGCCGGGCCGTTTGCCACCTATCAGCTTGCCGTGCTTGGCGCCGACGTCATCAAGGTCGAACATCCGGACGATCCCGACCAAAGCCGCGGCGTCGGCAGCGACACGGCGCTCAACCGCCGCAAGATGGGCACCTCGTTCCTCACCCAGGCGTCGAACAAGCGATCGATCACGCTCGACCTGAAGCAGGAGAAAGACCGCGAGATTTTGAAAAGGCTGGTGGCGACCGCGGATGTGTTCGTCGAGAATTATCGCCCCGGCGCGTTCGAGGCACTGGGTCTCGGCTATGAGGCGTTGGCCGCGATCAATCCGCGGCTGATCTACGCCTCGTTCTCGGCCTTCGGGCAAACGGGGCCGCGCGGCCCGCAAACGGCCTATGACCACGTAATCCAGGCGACCTCCGGCATCATGGCGATGACCGGAACCAAGGACGTGCATCCGGTCAAGCTCGGCAGCCCGGTGATCGACTACGCCACCGGCACCACCGGCGCGTTTGCGCTGGCGGCGGCTTTGTTTCAACGCGAGCGCACCGGAAAAGGCCAGCGCATCGACATGGCGATGCTCGACGTGGCGATGATCCTGATGAGCTCGCATCTGACCGGCTATCTGCACAATGGCGCCCATCCCAAGCCGCACGGCAACAGCCATCCGCACGCGACCAACTCCGCCTACGCGGCAAAAGACGGAATGGTGATGCTCGGCGCCAGCAATCTGCGGCAACAAAAACGTTTGTGGACGGTACTCGACCGCCCTGACATGATCAAAAAAACCAACGACGAGCGCGACGCCGATCACGCCCGCGAGGTTGCCGTGCTCACCGAGATCATGGCGACGAAGGGCGCCGCCGAATGGGAGGAGTTTCTGCAATCACGCCATGTGCCAGCGGCGCGCGTGCGCACGATGGGCGAAGCGCTAGCCGATCCGCAGCTTGAAAGCCGCGGCGTCATTCACCGCCACGCGGCGGGCGCAGGCGCGGAGCATGAATTGTCCGTGCCGCTTGCCGCTTTCACCTTCGCGTATGATGGCCCGCGTATCGACACGCCGCCGCCGACGCTGGGCCAGCACAATGATGAAATTTTTGCCGAACTTGGTCACCGAGCTTGGCGAGTTTCGCCGGTCGCCCGATAAGCGAGCCGCGCATTGAATTTGGCCGGAAGATTATTAGATAACGTGCATTAGGCCAGGCTGGGCGGCCACCCCGTCCCCCGACACCCCTGGCCGCTCAGCGCTAGAAGCCTAACGTTTGAGGCAACAAACTGTGAACAACCCCGAGCGTGTATCTGGCTCGGGGTTCTTTTTTGTGGCCGTCGCCGCGCGATTCCCATCACTTATTGTTGCAAATCATAGTCGCTCATTGATTTGCTTAAGTCGCGCGAGGGAGCGCCGTCGTAGAATGACTCCCGGCGAGTCGTGTTAGTTTTTTCAAATGCCCTCGATCACGCGTCGCGATTTTCTCGGCGGTACCGCTCTGGCGATCGGCGCGGGCTTGACGCCGGCCGATCAAATCGCGGCCGCGCCCACGCGATATCCGCCGGCGCTGACCGGCATGCGCGGCCAGCATCCCGGCTCGTTCGAAGTCGCCCACGCCTTCGCCCGCGAGGGCCGGCGCTTCGGCATCGATGATGCGCCGAGCGAAGAGACTTACGATCTGGTCGTGGTCGGCGGCGGCATCAGCGGGCTTGCCGCCGCGTGGTTCTATCGCCGCGCCGTGGGTGCGGGGGCGCGCGTTCTCATTCTCGACAATCACGACGATTTCGGCGGCCACGCCAAGCGCAATGAATTCTCAAGCCCGACGCGCACACTGATCGGCTATGGCGGCAGCCAGTCGATCCAGTCGCCAAAAACATTGTGGAGCGAGGCGGCCAAAG
>JBKPIZ010000183.1:0-4636 GCA_046730495.1 Pseudomonadota bacterium | reverse complement strand
CGTCGGCGATCATCTGATCGCGGTCGAGAACACGCCGAAACTGCACAATATGATCGTGTGCACGCTGTGCTCCTGCTATCCATGGGAGGTGCTCGGGCTGCCGCCGGTCTGGTACAAGTCCGCGCCTTACCGCTCGCGCGCAGTGAACGATCCGCGCGGGGTGTTGGCCGATTTCGGCGTCACGCTGCCCGCCGATACCGCCATTCGCATCTGGGACTCGACCGCGGAGACTCGTTTCATCGTCTTGCCGATGCGGCCCAAGGGCACCGAGGGCTGGAGCGAGGAAAAGCTCTCAAACCTCGTCACCCGCGACAGCATGATCGGCACCGGCTTTGCGAAACAACCCGGCGAGGTGGCGTGATGGACGGCGTCCACGATATGGGCGGCATGCACGGCTTCGGCAAAGTCATGCCCGAGAAAAATGAACCTGTCTTTCACCACGACTGGGAAAGGCGCCTCTATGCGCTTTATCGCGCGATGAGTTACGCCGACGTCTGGTGCATCGATCAAGCGCGTTTTGCCCGCGAGCAATTACCGCCGGACGTTTATCTCGCGAGTTCGTATTACAGAAAGTGGGAATTGGGTATGGAAAAACAGCTTGTCGAGTCTGGCCTAGCCGGGACCGACGAGCTCGCAGCTGGTCGCATGCTGCGTCCCGGCAAATCGCTCAAACGCAAGTTAGCCGCGGCCGAAGTCCCGAATACCGTAACGCGCGGCTCGTTCGCGCGGCCGGCGCAGAAGCCGGCGCGGTTCAAGCCGGGCGACCGCGTGCGCACCAAGAACATTCACCCGAAAACCCATACGCGCCTGCCACGCTATGCCCGCGACAAGGTTGGCGTGGTCGAGGCGTTGCGTGGTTGTCACGTCTTCCCCGACACCGTCGCGATCGGCAAGGGCGAGGACCCGCAATGGCTCTACACCGTCCTGTTCGATGGCCGCGAATTGTGGGGTGAGAGCGCGGAGCCTTCGCTCAAAGTTTCGATCGAGGCATTCGAGCCTTATCTGGATCCGGCATGAGTGTGGATTCAGCAGCGCTCCGGTCGCTCGGCCGGAATGACGAGGTCAGCGTTCCACGTAACGGCGACGGCCCGGTTTTTCGCGCGCCCTGGGAGGCGGAAGCTTTCGCGCTCGCTGTATCGCTCAAGGAACGCGGCCTGTTCACCTGGACCGAATGGGCGGCGACGCTTGGCGATGAAATCAAGAAAGCGCAAGCGGCCGGCGACCCCGACACGGGCGAGACTTACTACCAGCATTGGCTGGCGACGCTTGAGCGAATCCTCGCCGAAAAAGGCGTGGTCGAGCGCAGTGTCCTGGCGCGCACCCGCGACGCCTGGCAGCGCGCCTGCGCGCGCACGCCGCATGGCGCGCCGATCGCGTTGCGTGCCGACGATTTTCGGGACTGACGCTTTAAGTTGGCTACTTCGCGGTGCGCTGACACCGCAACAGCGCCGCAACCCTCAATACATGCCCAACAGGTGGGGCAAAAAGAGCGTAAGCGTGGGCCAATAGGTAACGACCACGAGAAACACCAGCATCGTCAGTAGCCAAGGCCAAACCGCCACTGCCAGATCGGTGATGCGCATGCGCGCGATCATCGAAGCGACGTACAAGTTAAGGCCGACTGGCGGATGGCACAGGCCGACCTCCATGTTGACGTCGATGACGATGCCGAAGTGCACCGGGTCGATGCCCAGCCGTCTTGCCGCCGGCGCTAGGATCGGCGCCATGATCAGGATGATCGAGTTCGGTTCCATGAAATTGCCGGCTGCCAGCAGCAGCACATTGACCAGGAGCAAGAAACCGAACCAGCCGAGATTTTGCGCCGTGATCCAGTCCGCCAGCGCCGACGGAATGTTTTCGTTGGTGAGGACGAACGAGAACAAGACCGCGTTGGTAATGATGTAGAGCAGCATCGCGCTGGTGTTCGCCGCACGCAACAACACCTGGAATACGTCTTTCAGCTTGATCGCTTTGTAGACATAAACCGAAATAAAGAATGAGTAGACGGCCGCCATCGCCGCCGCCTCGGTGGCGGTGAACAAGCCGCTATAGATGCCGCCGATAATGATGACGACCAGCATCAAACCCCAAAGGCTCTCTCTGAAGGCGCGCCAGGTATCGAGCCAGGCCGCCCTCGGCATGTGCGGGTAATTTCGTTTCTTGGCGAGAAACCACGTCACCAGGCACAGCATCGCGGTTAAAAGCGTGCCAGGCAGCAGACCCGCGACGAACAGCGCACCGATCGAGGTATTGGTGGAGATCGCGTAGACGATTTTCGGGATCGACGGCAGCATCAGAATGCCGAGCGAGCCGGCCACCGTGATGATTCCGGCGCCAAAGCGCATCGGATAGCCGTGTCTGACCATTTCCGGCAGCACGATCCCTCCGATGGCCGCGACGGTGGCGACGCTCGACCCGCACACCAAGGCAAACATCGCGCAGGCGACGATGCCGGCGAGTCCAAGCCCGCCATGCCAATGCCCGATCAGCGAGACCGCAAAATTGATCATGCGGCGGGCGACGCCGCCGTGGCTGAGAAAATGCCCTGCCAGGATGAAGAACGGGATCGCCATGATCTCGAAGCTCTCCAAACCGGTGAACAGCTTCAATGACACCGCCTCGATCCGGACGTCGCTGAGGATGAACAGAAACGTCAGGACCGTTAATCCAAGCGCAATCGAAACCGGCATGCCGGTAACCATAAACGCGATCAGCAGCACAAAGATCGTGATCGCCCGCACCGCCTGCGGCACGACGATGACGCCGGTTTTCTGCGCGATGCAGAGGGCCAGGATCAAAATCGGCGCCATAATGAGCGTAACCGCCAGCGGATTCGCCCAGCGCGCCGAGACGGTGCCGTGAAGATCGGTTGAGGGGTGCAGCTGATCGGTTGCGGCGACACCCTCGACACGCGCTTCATTGTGATGCGGCAAGTCGCCGGTCCGGAAGTAATGCCACGCCACTTGCAGGAAGCGGAAGCACATCAGCCCGGATCCGAGCGGGATCGCCGAATAGACGATCCACATCGGCGCTTCGAGATCGTTCGACTGCTGGCCGGTATCGAACATTTGGCCGACGAAGCTGAAGCCAAAGATCGCGATGACGGCGGTGAATGCCGCGCCACACAGAAGCGCGAACAGGATCACCCGCTTGCGCGAACGCGGCGGCAGCAGGTTGACCAGCACGTCGACGCCGACATGGATGCCGGTGCGCACGCCATAGGCGGCGCCGAACTTGGCCATCCAGATGAACATGTAAATGCAGAGTTCTTGCGCCCACGACAGGTCGCGTGCGGCAAGCCAGGAATAGATCGCTCGAAATACGTCCGGGACGACCGGCACGCCGCGCGCGGCGGCCCATTTGGCGAGATCGATGGACAGACCGGTACCGTAACGATGCAGGACGGCTACGAAAATTAATCCCGTTGCCGCCGCGATAAGCGTCGCGATCAGCCATTCCTCGAGATGATCCAGCCCACGCCCAAGCATGCGAGCGCCCGCTCGCACAAAATCGGCCGGGAGGTACTGCGCTCCCGGCCGCTTGTCTTTTTCCTGGACTGACAAAGGTGCCGCTAAATTTGCAAGTTAAGCTCTTTGACGAGGAGATCGAGTACTTCTTGTCCGACGCGGCCCTTCGCCCACTTGTAGGTCGGCGCCATAGCGACCTGCCACGCCTTGCGTTGATCGTCGCTCAGATCATGCAGCGTCGTCCTTCCCGAGGCCTTGATCGCCGCGAGCGAGTCTTCATTTTCCTGGCGCGCAATCGAGTTGGTGTAGTCGGTTGCTTCGGCCATGGCCTTATCCAGCTGCGGACGAATATCGGCCGGCAGGCCATTCCAGAACTTGGAATTCACGATCACGGCATATTGCAAGTGGGCGTGGTATGAAATCGTGATGTGCTTCTGCACTTCGTGGAATTTCTGCGTCAGATAGTTGGAAGCAGTGTTCTCGCAGCCATCCACCACGCCGGTTTGTAGCGCCTGATACACTTCGGAGAACGCCATGATCTGCGGGATCGACCCAAGTTCGCGGAAATATTGATCCGCAATTTTCGATCCGGAGATGCGAATTTTCAGGCCCTGGAAGTCCGCCGGCGCCAGAAGCGGGCGATTGGCCGAGACCATGTGGAAGCCGTTGTCCCAATAGGCCAGGCCGCTGATGCCCTTTGCTTCAAGTTTCGCGAACAGCCATGTGCCGACCGGCCCCTTCATCGCGTTCGTATAGACTGCATCGTTCTTGAACAGCCACGGCAGATCGAGCGCCTCGAATTCCTTAACGCCGAGCGGAGCAAATTTGGCCGTCGAGGGCGCCAGCATTTGCACCGAGCCGAGCTGTAATGCTTCGATCTCTTCCTTGTCCTTGTACAAACTGGAGTTCGGATAGACTTCGACTTTAATTTTGCCGCCGGTGTATTTCTCGGCGAGCTCTTTGAACCTGAGCGAGCCCTTGCCCTTAGGCGTGTCGTTGGCCACGACGTGGCTGAACTTAATGATGATGGGCTGCTGTGCGAAACCGCGGGTCGCCAAGGCGACCGGCGCGGCGGCGGCGAGCGCGACCGCAGCGCGCCGCGTGATCTTGCGATTCATAGATATTACCTCCGATCGGGCCCTATTATGTTGCCGTTTCCTCGTCCCTTC
>JBKPIZ010000182.1:0-5012 GCA_046730495.1 Pseudomonadota bacterium | reverse complement strand
TGGTCCTTGAGGGGATAGTGAGGGTGGGGTTGAACAGCACCATGCCCAAATAGGTGTTAAGCAGGCCGACCGCCTTGACGATCTGAAACAGCGGAATGAACAGCAGGGTATCAGGCACGAGGTAAGTCAGAAAAATACCCGTAGCCAGGATACTCGAGCCCCAAAATCGCATGCGACCGAGCGAGAACGCTGCGAGCACGCTGATCACCATTGTGATCGCCACGACACAGAGCGTCACGATGGCGGTATTCCGGAAGAAGGTCAGAAAATCGGTTTGCGTCAGCAGGATTTTAAACTGATCCAACGTAACGCCGTCGGCAATGATCCACGGATTGGTCGCCATGTGCGCGACCTCGGCGTCGCTCTTGAACGCCGTGACAATCATGTAATAGGGAGGGATCAGAAAGAAGATCGCGAACAGTACAAGGAAAAAGTAAGACGCGATCAGAGCCCAGCGCCGACTGCGGCTCAGGCTGCCTTTTAAACCCAAACCCGCGCCGGTGCCGCGCGCGACGACTGCGGCAGTGCTCATCCGATTTCTCTGCCTCGCTTGCGCACACCACGCAGAATGAAGATCGCCGCCACGGCAAGGATCGGGAACATGAACAGCGAGGTGGCGGCGCCGAGCGGCAGATCGCCTGAGCGAATGCCGAGCAGGAACGCATAGGTGGCGAAAACGTGAGTCATGTTGCGCGGCCCGCCGGCGGTCATGATCTGCACGATGTCAAAGTTGGCAAATGTCACGATCAGCGAGAACAGCACCGTGATGGCAATGATATTGCGCATCATCGGCAGCGTTATGTGCCGGAATTTCTGCCAGGCATTGGCGCCGTCGATTGCCGCGGCCTCATAAAGCTGCTCGGGAACGGACTTCAGCGCGGCGAGATACATGATCAGGAAAAACGGCGCGCCGTACCAGATATTGACGAGAATGACCGAGAAGCGCGCCCAGTACGGATTGCTGAGCCAGGCAATTTGATCGTGACCGAAGCTCTCGAGGATGTAATTGAACGCCGAATGCGTAGGGTCGAACAACCACCACCAGCCGAGCGAGGAGAGGGCTAGCGGAATGACCCATGGCACGAGCAACATGCCGCGCCATTTCCGCTGACCCTTGGTCGGCAGATTGTTGATGAGATGGGCGGTGATCAGTCCAATCAGCGCTTTGAAGAATACGGCGGTCAGCGCGAAAATCGCCGACTGCTGGACCACCATCCAGAATACGTCGCGCGAGAGCAGGAAGCTGAAATTGCCAAAGCCGATAAAACGCGTCTGCGCCTTGTTCAGCATCGACAAATAGATCGAGTACAGGGCCGGATAGACGACGAGGCAGCCGATGACGAGGATCAGCGGTAGGCACATCAGGAAAGCGACGGTCGAACGACGGCGCAGCATCTGTTGCAACCCGCGCGCCGTCGATGACGACAAAAGCGCTCGTTGCAGCCGGTTTCGTTCTAGCCGTGGTGACCAGGTATGAACGGTATCGGCCATCGCTTGCCTCGTCGCTTGGGCTGTCTTCGCGCATGATCTTTTCCGAAAACCGGTATCGACTTTTCGGGATCATGCTGGTCGAGGCATGCCGACCAAACAGCCGGCACACCTATGCAACATCTGTATGGATCGAAACCGCGCTTAGGCCCGCAAAGTTCCTTCGAGCTCGTTTTCGGCCCACTTGATCACGTCATCAAGCTTTTCATTGCCCTGCGTGAACTTGGCAACCATGACGGTATTGATCGCCTGGTTGTAGATCTGCGCCCCGACATCCGAACGCGCTGGGAAGCCGAGCATCGAGGTTTGCTCGTCGCCGCGCGGCGGATAGCCATAGACGGTTCCGACCGGCGGCTCGACAGTCTTCCAGGTGTCGAGGTCGTACATGCTCTTGAACGACGGCAGATCGTAGCCGTACGACGCCTGCACCAACTGGGCGATGGATTCCTTCTGAGAAATGTAGAGCAAAAGGTCCTTCGCGGCCGGTTTGTTCTTGGAGAAGCTCCAGATGCCGTAGAATTGCGGGAGCTGCCCAACGAAGCGGCCCTTTGCCCCTTTCGGCATCGGGTGCGTCCAGCAATTTGCGGCCACTTGCGGATTGTCGCGCTTGGCGACAGCCCAGGCGCTCGGCGGGTTCATGATGCTCGAACCCTTGCCGGAAATGAGCCACCGGTTGTTGCCGGCGTCATCCCAGGCGTAAACCTCCGGCGGGTTCACCGCCATGAGCTTCTTCATGTATTCGAGCGCCGTGCGCGTCTCATCGGAATTGATCTTGATGTTGTCCTTGGCGTCGACCATGACCACGCCGAACGCGTTGAACAGCGCGCCGACCCAGTCGACCGCGTCGCTGGTCTGACCCATCGGCAAGCCGACCGGATAGCCGGCCTTGTAGAGCTTCTCGGCGGCGGTCAGATACGCATCCCAAGTCCAGGTATCGGTCTTGGCCTTATCCCATTTTGATTCGTCGGCGGGGAAGATGTCGGTCACGTCAATGCCGGCATGCTGCTGGTAGAGATCGATGCGCGAGCAACATGGTTTGACCTGACTGCCGACTGCCGTCGGTATTCCGCGCCAGGTGCCTTTGATCTTGGCGAGATATTCGGCGACCGGGCTGATCGGGCCATATTGCTGAGTAAGTTTCGCGATGACGTCATCGACCGGCTCAAGCGCGTTCTGGTGAATGCGGACGTTCCAGTCGCGGTGGGACATGATGTCGTGACCGGTACCCGCCTGTGCTTCGGCGGCCGCGGTCAGCTTGTCCTTTTCGCCCTGCGAGGTGATGTAGTCGATCTTGACCTCGCAATTGTTCTTGGCGCCCCACTCATTGCCAAGCTTAGTGAGCGTATTATTGGCCCCGGGAACCCAATGGTCCCACACGCCGAGCGAGAGCGAGCCGGCCGCGTAAACTCCCTTGACATAGGGCGCGGCGATGGCGGCGGCGGAGCCCAGTGCCGCCGACTTTATAATCTCGCGGCGGGTCGGGCGTGTCCGAGCGAGCAGACGTGAGTGGGTCATCGTATCCTCCAAGGGGGTCCAATAGGCGACGCCGTGATTATTGGTTTTCTGGCGTAGCCAAAACATACTCTTGTTGGAGACAACGGGCTAGCCATCTCGCACGATCTTTCGCGCGGGAGGCGCCCGCCGCAGGCGTTAATGATGCATCTAAACGCACCGGCGGTAGGGGTAGGCTTGGCTGTAGGAACGGGCCCTTTTATGCAGCGATTTTTATTTTGGCTTGGAATGGTGCCTTTGTGGTGCGTGGAAAAGACTCAACTTTATTGCGCCGATAAGATCGCGGCCCTTCTTACAACATGGCGACGGTAAAACGCGCGAACCGTCGCCACCGGTCAAAAAAGTTGCGGGGCCGAAACCGGCCCCGCATTTTTTGTGGCACGAATTTGTGCCGCGCGATGCGACTTAAGCTTTCTGCGCCGCCGCCGCCTCATCCCAGATGCTCCGATGACGCGTTTCCGGCATCAGGAATAGGCTGAGCACGAAAGCGATCGCGGGAACGGCAATCGGATAGATCAGCGCGTAGGCAAGACTGCCCGTCGCGGTATAGGCCGCGGTAGTGATGAACGGCACCAAGCCGCCGCCCCAGCCGTTACCGATGTGATACGGCACCGACACCGAGGTGTAGCGGATCCGACCGGGGAAATATTCGGCGAGGAACGCGCCGATCGGCCCGTACACCAAGCCGACATAGCCGACCATGATGGCGACGATGATGATCGCGACCGGAAAATTGACATTGTTCGGTTGTGCGACCGCACCGAGCCAACTGTACAACGGATAATAGGTGATCGCCGCCAGCAGGAACCCTGCCAATATCACCGGCTTGCGGCCGATATAGTCGGACAGCCAGCCGGCCAGGATCAGCGTCGGCGTGCCGATGATCAGCCCGCCGCCGACAATGTAAGCGGTGGTCAGCGTGTCGAGCTTGGCGACCGTGCCGAGGTAATACAGCGCCCAGAATTGGCTGCTATACCAGACCACGCCCTCGCCAAGTACAACGATCGTGGCGATCAGCACGTATTTGATATTCTCGCTGAGGAAGGCTTCCTTCCATGGGTTCTTGGTCATCGCACCTTTCGCCTTGATCTCCTCGAAGATCGGCGATTCCTGGAAGTTCACCCGGATGTAATAGGCGATCGCCATCAACAGGAAGGAGAACAAGAACGGAATGCGCCAGCCCCAGGCGTTGAAGGCATCTGTGCCGAGATAGCTGCGGGTGATGATGATGACGAGCAGCGACAGCACAATACCGAGCGTCGGCGAGGTTTGCAGCCAGCCGGTATAGTAGCCGCGGCGTTCGTCCGAGACGTGCTCGGCCACGTAAGTGATCGCCCCACCATACTGGCCGCCCAAACAAAGCCCTTGGATCATGCGCAGGCAGAACAGAATGACTGCCGCCGCCAGGCCGATTTGGTCGAAGGTCGGAATGAGACCGATCGCGCCAGTGCCCAGCGCCATGCCCGTGAGCGTCACCAGGAAGGTGTATTTGCGGCCGATGCGGTCGCCCATCCAGCCGAAAAGAAATGCGCCGAGCGGACGGATCAGGAAGCCCGCGGTGAACAGCGCGATGGTGCTGAGCAGCGCCGCCACGGGGTGGCTCTTTTCGAAGAACTTGACCGACAAGATCGCGGCCAAGCTGCCGAAAATGTAGAAGTCATACCACTCGATGACGTTACCGCCCGCCGCGGCGGTGATCACGCGTCGGAAGTTCGGCGGAATACGAGCAACAGCCATATGGTCCTCCCCCTGGGTTTCAAGGACTGGTTTTCAAGCCTGCGTCACTGCCACGGCCAAAGGCAATCTCTCATGTTGACGCAAGGTTGCCGACCGCAAGAACCACATAGGCGAGAATGGCAACCCACGTTCCGTAGCTGGTAAGGTAGGGCACCGGCGACAGCGCTCCGATCGTCGCAAAATCCTCAATCGTCACGTGACCCGCGAGCGTCGCAGCATTCACAAACAAATTATTGCTGCCGATCTGGCAATCGTGGCCGATATGGGTGTAGGCC
>JBKPIZ010000181.1:0-1606 GCA_046730495.1 Pseudomonadota bacterium | reverse complement strand
CAGCGACGTCGCGTGTGAGCTTGACATGATGCGCTAGTCCGATCGGCAAGGCGCCGCGCTCAAGGCTTTTCGCCGCCGGAATGAGCTTGGCGTAAACCGTATAGCCGCCTTCGCCGTCGAGCGTTTCGCCCGCTTTCAGCGGGCGCTTAGCGGCTGCGACGGCATCGCCGCGCCAGGCGCGGCACGATCCGGTCGGTTCACGGCGCAGCGCCGCGTTGAGCACGGAGATCGACAATTAAAGCCCGATCAGATGATAGGGCTTGTACATGGCCGCATAGTGCCCGGTGGCATCGGTCGGCAGGCCATATTGCTTGAAACACGCGGCGGCATAGTCATTCGCCGCCTTGAGCACGACGTAGACACCCCAGCGCAGATCGCGCGGCACCGGGCTGCCGTCGCGTTCGAGCGAGGAGACGACCTCGACCATGCCGTCGCGCTCCAGAACGCCGCCCAACTCTTTTGGCCGCAACACAGTTGCGAGCGCGTCGGCGCCGCATGGCGGAAACAGAAGACCGTTCTGCGGCACGGCGAGATCGCAGGCATTGGCGACCGCGGCCATCTCGATGGCTGACTTGGTGCCGTCGAGAAAGGAATTGAACATTTGCGAATTCATGCCGGCCTGGCGGGCCTCTGCGGCGGTCAGCCCGTAATGCTCCCACACGCCGTCCGGCGTCACCGCGTGATAGGCCGGCAGATATTTGGTGCCCTTGCCGGCAGCGGCGACGATAAAACCGGCCGCGCGCGCCCAATCCACCATCTCGGCAATCAGAGCCGGCTGATCGCCGTAGGCGAGCGAGTAGATCACGCCGGCGGCCCGCGCTTTGGTGGCGAGCCACGGTCCGGCCAGCGCATCGGCTTCGACATTGACCATGACGATCGGTTTGCGCGCCTCGATCGCGGCCAATGCATGCGCGATGCCGGCTCCCGGATCGCCGGTTGCCTCGACCACAACTTCGACCCGCTCATCGGCGCAGGCGTCGCGCCCGCGCGCGGAAAATTGCGTGCGTGCGATGCGTCCTGCATCCCAGCCTACGGTCCGGCACGCGGCCTTGGCGCGATCGAGGTCGCGGTCGCAGATCAGCGCCATCTCGAGGCCGGCGATCGACGGCACCTGGGCGAGAAACATCGAGCCGAATTTGCCGGCGCCGATCAGGCCGACACGCACCGGCTTGCCGGCGTCGAGGCGGGCCGCGAGCAACGATTGCAGGTTCATGCGTGTACCGAGGTTGACTTGCGCAGCTTATTCCGCCGCCACCTTGTGGGCGCGCGCATAGGCGAGCAGCGCGTCATCGGCGACCGGCACGAGCGGCGTGAAGTCGCGATGCGCGATCCATTCCGGCCGGGTGAACTTGGTGATGTGGTTCGACACTGCGCACAGCGTCAAATAGACGATCTTGCGCGGATAAGGCGTGATGTTCGGCGGCGATGCATGCACCAGATTGCCGTGGAACATCAGCACCGAGCCGGCCTTGCCGGTCGGCGCCACGATGCCGCCTTCGGCGGCAAGCCGCGTCACCGTCTCTTTGTCGAGCGTCCACAACGGATAGGATGTCGTCAGCTCGTCGTGGCCGGCGGCCAGCACGCCCTGGCGGTGACTCTTGGGAAT